>JBOFJM010000698.1:0-15578 GCA_051656825.1 Kluyvera sp. | reverse complement strand
CAACTTTTGCGTATCCGCTGGGCGATGCCTATGGCGACCAACTGCCGCGTTTAACGCGTGATATCAACACCGTACAACTGCTGGCGGGTTACTACCCAGCCGAGCAAGCGCAGGCCTGGCTGGCGAACTGGCAGGGCTTACGTCATGCCATCGAAACGCGTCAGCACATTGAAATTGAACATTTCCGTAATGAGGCTTTGTCAGTTGAGCCATTCTGGTTGCACAGCGGAAAACGTTAATTAACTTCAGGAACCCCGTGTATGACGCCGCTTTCTTCGCAGTTACAGCTGCACTGGCAAACGCTGGTGGAGCGCTCCCCGGAGGATTTCCCGCTTGGGGCGTTGAGCGCTGAGGCGCAGGCTGTTTTCACCTTCAGTGATTTTGTGCAGCAAAACCTGACGGCGCACCCCGAGTGGCTGGCGTCGCTGGAAAGTGAACCGCCGCAGGCGGATGAGTGGCGGCAATACGCGGGCTGGCTTCAGGCGGAGCTGGCTGACGTTTATGATGAAACTGCGCTGATGCGCGCCCTGCGGCTGTTTCGCCGCCGGATGATGGTGCGCATTGCCTGGGCGCAGGCGCAGGTATCGGAGCAAGATACGTTGCAGCAGTTGAGCCACCTTGCCGAAACGCTGATTGTCAGCGCGCGTGACTGGCTGTACGCCGCCTGTTGCCGTGATTGGGGTACGCCGTGCAGCGCAGACGGCGCACCGCAGCCGTTGCTGATCCTCGGGATGGGCAAACTCGGCGGCGGTGAGCTGAATTTTTCTTCTGATATCGACCTTATCTTTGCCTGGCCGGAGCACGGCAGCACTCAGGGCGGGCGTCGCGAGCTGGACAACGCCCAGTTCTTTACTCGCCTGGGGCAGCGGCTGATTAAAGTGCTCGATCAACCCACTCAGGATGGCTTCGTCTATCGCGTCGATATGCGCTTACGCCCGTTTGGCGATAGCGGCCCGCTGGTGCTGAGCTTTGCGGCGCTGGAAGATTATTACCAGGAGCAGGGGCGCGATTGGGAGCGCTATGCGATGGTGAAAGCGCGGATTATGGGCGACAACGACGGCGTTTATGCCAGCGAGCTACGCGCGATGCTGCGACCGTTCGTTTTCCGTCGCTATATCGACTTTAGCGTGATTCAGTCCCTGCGAAATATGAAAGGGATGATTACCCGCGAAGTGCGCCGTCGTGGCCTGAAAGACAACATCAAGCTGGGCGCGGGCGGGATTCGTGAAATCGAATTTATCGTTCAGGTATTTCAGCTGATTCGCGGTGGGCGCGAACCCACGCTGCAAAGCCGCGCGCTGCTGCCAACGCTTGCCGCCATTGAAGCGCTGCATTTACTTTCTGAAGATGATGCACAAGCGCTACGCGAGGCATATCTGTTTTTACGTCGCCTCGAAAACCTGCTGCAAAGTATTAATGACGAGCAGACGCAAACGCTGCCCGGCGATTCTCTTAACCGCGCGCGTTTGGCGTGGGGAATGCACTTTGCTGATTGGGAAAGCCTGTGTGAACGCCTGGATGCGCTGATGGCGGGCGTGCGCCGGGTGTTTAACGAACTGATTGGCGATGACGAAGAGCCGTCGCAGGAAGAACAGTTATCCGAGTCCTGGCGCGAACTGTGGCAGGACACATTGCAGGAAGACGACGCACCGGCGGTGCTGGCGCATCTTAGCGAAGATGAACGACACCGAGTGCTGGCGCAAATTGCGGATTTCCGCAAAGAGCTGGATAAACGCACTATCGGCCCGCGTGGGCGTCAGGTGCTGGACTCGTTGATGCCGCATCTGCTGAGTGAAGTGTGTACGCGCGACGACGCCAACGTGTTGCTGACCCGCATCACGCCTTTGCTGAGCGGTATTGTGACCCGCACGACTTACCTCGAACTGCTGAGTGAATATCCGGGCACGTTAAAGCACCTGATTCGCCTGTGCGCCGCCTCGCCGATGGTGGCAAGCCAGCTCGCGCGTTATCCGCTGCTGCTCGATGAACTGCTCGACCCGAGTACGTTGTACCAGCCAACGGCGACCGACGCTTATCGCGATGAACTACGCCAATATCTGTTGCGTGTGCCGGAAGAGGACGAAGAACAGCAACTGGAAGCTCTGCGCCAGTTTAAACAGGCGCAGTTGCTGCACATTGCGGCGGCGGATATCGCCGGTACGCTGCCAGTGATGAAAGTGAGTGACCACTTAACCTGGCTTGCCGAGGCGATGATTGACGCCGTTGTCCAGCAGGCGTGGGTGCAAATGGTGGCGCGTTACGGACAGCCAACGCATTTGCGGGAGCGCGAAGGCCGTGGCTTTGCGGTGATTGGCTACGGCAAACTGGGCGGCTGGGAGCTAGGTTATAGCTCGGATCTGGATTTAGTCTTTTTGCACGATTGTCCGATGGACGCCATGACCGACGGTGAGCGGGAAATTGACGGTCGCCAATTCTATCTGCGCCTCGCGCAGCGCATTATGCACCTGTTCAGCACCCGCACATCGTCCGGTATTTTGTATGAAGTGGATGCCCGTTTACGCCCATCTGGAGCGGCGGGAATGTTGGTGACAACCGCAGAAGCATTCGCGGATTATCAGCAAAATGAAGCGTGGACATGGGAGCATCAGGCGCTGGTTCGCGCGCGTGTGGTGTACGGTGATCCACAGCTTCAGCAGCAGTTTGACGCCATTCGTCGGCAAATTCTGACCACCGCTCGCGACAGCGCCACGCTGCAAACCGAGGTGCGTGAAATGCGCGAGAAAATGCGCGCACATCTGGGCGGCAAACAGCGCGACCGTTTCGATATCAAAACCGATGCAGGCGGCATTACCGACATTGAATTTATTACCCAGTATCTGGTGTTGCGCTACGCCCACGACAAGCCGAAGTTAACGCGCTGGTCGGATAATGTGCGCATCCTCGAACTGCTGGCGCAAAACGACATTATGGATGAGCATGAAGCGCAGGCGCTGACTCGTGCGTACACTACGTTACGTGATGCGTTGCATCATCTGGCGCTGCAAGAGTTGCCGGGAAATGTCGGGCTGGAGCGCTTCGCCGCTGAGCGCGAGCTGGTCAGTGCCAGTTGGCTGAAGTGGCTGGTTCAACCGTAAAATGTGCTATTATCGCGCGAAAATGTTGATTCTCTCAGGAGACACGAATGAAAGTAACGCTGCCGGAATTTGAACGCGCAGGTGTGATGGTGGTTGGCGATGTCATGCTGGATCGCTACTGGTATGGCCCAACCAGCCGTATTTCCCCCGAGGCTCCAGTGCCTGTGGTGAAAGTGGAAACTATCGAAGAACGCCCTGGCGGCGCGGCAAACGTGGCGATGAACATTGCTTCTCTGGGTGCGGGTTCTCGTCTCGTTGGTCTGACCGGTATTGACGATGCGGCGCGTGCGCTGAATAAAGCGCTGGCCGATGTGAACGTCAAATGCGATTTCGTTTCCGTGCCAACGCACCCGACGATTACTAAGCTGCGCGTGCTGTCGCGCAACCAGCAGCTAATCCGCCTCGATTTTGAAGAAGGGTTTGCTGGCGTTGACCCGCAGCCATTGCACGAGCGTATTCAAAGTGGCCTGCCAAACGTGGGGGCGCTGGTGCTTTCTGACTACGCCAAAGGCGCGCTGGAAAGCGTTCAGCAGATGATCAAACTGGCGCGTGAAGCCAACGTTCCGGTTCTGATCGACCCGAAAGGCACTGACTTTGAACGCTATCGCGGCGCAACGCTGCTGACCCCGAATCTGTCTGAATTTGAAGCGGTTGTGGGCAAATGTAAAAGCGAAGAAGAGCTGGTTGAACGCGGCATGAAGTTGATTGCTGATTTCGATCTTTCTGCGCTGCTGGTGACCCGTTCCGAACAGGGCATGACGTTGCTCCAGCCGGGCAAAGCACCGCTGCATCAGCCTACTCAGGCACAAGAAGTGTACGACGTGACCGGTGCGGGCGATACCGTTATTGGCGTGCTGGCAGCGACGTTGGCCTCCGGTAAAACGCTGGAAGAAGCGTGTTTCTTCGCTAACGCCGCAGCGGGCGTGGTGGTTGGTAAACTCGGGACGTCTACCGTTTCGCCAATCGAGCTGGAAAACGCGGTGCGTGGTCGCGCAGACACCGGTTTCGGTGTGATGAGTGAAGAAGAACTGAAACAGGCTGTCGCGGCGGCGCGTCGTCGCGGTGAGAAAGTGGTTATGACCAACGGCGTGTTCGACATTCTGCACGCAGGGCATGTGTCTTATCTGGCGAATGCGCGCAAGCTGGGCGACCGCCTGATCGTTGCCGTGAACAGCGATGCCTCTACTAAGCGTCTGAAAGGCGAATCTCGTCCGGTTAACCCACTGGAACAGCGCATGATTGTGCTGGGCGCGCTGGAGTCCGTTGACTGGGTCGTTTCGTTTGAAGAAGATACTCCGCAGCGCCTGATTGCTGGCATCCTGCCGGACCGCTTAGTAAAAGGCGGCGACTATAAACCAGAACAAATTGCCGGTAGCGAAGAAGTGTGGGCGAACGGGGGTGAAGTGCTGGTGCTGAACTTTGAAGATGGTTGTTCAACGACCAATATTATCAAGAAAATTCAGCAGGATAGCGAGAAGTAGTTTCTCGCTGTTTTCCCTCTCCCCAAGGGAGAGGGAAATCGCTTACTCTTTATCGCTCGCAGCAGGAGCCGCCGCACGGCTTTCCAGCTCGCTGACGCGTTGCTCTAACAGCGCCAGCTTCTCACGCGTACGCAGCAGAACCTGCGTTTGCACGTCGAACTCTTCGCGGCTAACCACATCCAGACGCGTCAACTGTGATTGAATCACCTGGCGAACTTTCTTCTCTATATCATCCCCAAATTCACGCAGGCCTTTTGGCATTGATTCGTGAACCTGGCGGGCGATTTGTTCAATTTTTTTCGGGTCAATCATCTCTGTTTCCCTGATCGTGTCGGCTTTAGCGCTATTGTAGTGTCTTCTCCTGGTACGATAAACCAGAATTGTTCGAACCTTATGCATTGCCGAAGATAATCAATAGCGTTATAGTGAGTACGCTTATTCTCAGGGCGGGGCGAAATTCCCCACCGGCGGTAAATCAGCTACGGCTGAAAGCCCGCGAGCGCTTCCTGTGAAAACGGGAAGGTCAGCAGATCCGGTGTAATTCCGGGGCCGACGGTTAGAGTCCGGATGGGAGAGAGTAACGATCCAGTCGGGTGAAAGCCCGCTCGCGTTATCTATTTGCCGTTTATCGGCACTCCTAAGACTGCCCTGATTCTGGTAACCATAATATTAATGAGGTTTTTTTACCATGAATCAGACGCTACTTTCCTCTTTTGGTACTCCGTTCGAACGCGTTGAAAACGCACTGATTGCTCTGCGCGAAGGCCGTGGCGCGATGGTGCTGGACGACGAAGATCGTGAAAACGAAGGCGACATGATCTTTGCCGCCGAAAACATGACTGTTGAACAAATGGCGCTGACTATCCGTCACGGTAGCGGCATTGTTTGTCTGTGCCTGACCGACGAACGTCGTAAACAGCTGGAACTGCCTATGATGGTAGAAAACAACACCAGCGCTTACGGCACAGGTTTCACGGTGACTATTGAAGCGGCTCACGGCGTGACGACTGGCGTTTCCGCCGCTGACCGCCTGACCACCGTGCGCGCGGCGATTGCCGACGGCGCAAAACCTTCCGACCTGAACCGTCCGGGCCACGTTTTCCCGCTGCGCGCGCAGCCGGGCGGCGTACTGACCCGTGGTGGCCACACTGAAGCAACCATCGACTTAGTAACTCTGGCAGGTTTCAAACCGGCTGGCGTACTGTGTGAACTGACCAATGACGATGGCACTATGGCGCGCGCGCCAGAGTGCATCAAGTTTGCTAAAGAACACAATATGGCGCTGGTGACTATCGAAGATCTGGTGGCTTACCGCCGCGAGCACGAGCGTAAAGCAAGCTAAGCGGCCAACCCGATATTTGATAAAGCCCGGTCACGCACCGGGCTTTTTTGTGGCGATTAGCCAATGCCCATTGATTGCAGCACCACTAAACTCATCCCCATCACCGACATTCCGCACAGTACGCCGTAGCTGGGGTTATTGTTCGGGTCTATCTCTTTGGCGAGTGGCATCAGCTCATCGACTGAGAGGGCGACCATAATTCCGGCGACCGCTGCCATTATTGATGCCATCACAATTGGCGACACCATACTGCCGAGAATTGCCCAGGCTAGCACCCCTCCAAGAATTTCTGCCATCCCGGAGATCCCAGCCCAGAATATCGCTTTGCGCTTTGAACCCGTCGCGGCATACACCGGCCCTGCAACCGCCAGCCCTTCAGGAATATTGTGCAGGGCAACCGCCAGCGCGATACCGAAACCTAGCTCCAGATTATTGCTGGCAGTGACGAAGGTGGCGATGCCTTCAGGGAAGTTGTGCAGGCTTATCCCCAACGTCAGCAAAATGGCGGTACGGCGAAGATTACGCGGCAACGGCGGGTTGCTTTCCTGCATGAGATCCTGTGGATGTGCGTGCGGCAGCGCGCGATCCAGCGCGAAGTAGCCGAGCAGGCCGACAACAAACATGCCATAGCCGAGAACAGGCGGCATGCCAGGGGCATCCAGTGCGGCGGGCAGCATCTCCATCAGCGAGATTAACAGCATGATCCCTGCAGCAAAACCGAGTGAGAAGGCTAAGACCCGATTTGATGGTTTTTGCCCGATAACGCCGAGAATAGCGCCGATAAACGTGGCAGCTCCTGCCAGTAATGTCAGAATGAGCGGAACCGACATTGCTTACTCCTTATGATAATGATTATCATTCATGGTATTGAAGTTTGTCACTGCTGGCGAGAGGCTCAGGCGTTCTTTACCTCATTCTTACATTCAAATTTTCTGAAGATCATCATCACGCTTATCTGAGTTTCTCCTCACTAAAAACAGGTTAATGTGGTGTTATTCAATGATTCCCTTTGGAAGGATAACACCATGTCTCGTAGCCGAATGCCAGCACTGTTTTTAGGTCACGGTAGCCCGATGAACGTACTGGAAGATAACGTCTATACCCGTACCTGGCGGCAGCTTGGTGAAACGCTGCCGCGCCCGAAAGCTATCGTGGTGGTTTCTGCCCACTGGTTCACGCGGGGGACGGGCGTCACGGCGATGGAAACGCCAAAAACAATCCATGATTTTGGCGGTTTTCCGCAGGCATTGTATGACACCCATTATCCCGCTCCTGGCTGCCCGGAACTGGCTCAGAAGCTAGTTGAGCTGTTGGCTCCGGTTCCGGTCGCGTTAGATAAAGAAGCCTGGGGTTTTGACCACGGCTCGTGGGGCGTGTTGATCAAGATGTACCCGAACGCCGACATCCCGATGGTGCAATTAAGTATTGATAGCACCAAACCGGCGGCGTGGCATTTTGAGATGGGGCGTAAGCTCGCCAGCCTGCGCGATGAAGGTATTATGCTGGTAGCGAGTGGTAACGTAGTGCATAACCTGCGTACGGTTAAATGGCACGGGGAGTCTACACCGTATCCGTGGGCCAGTGCGTTTGATGATTACGTCAAAGCTAATCTGCGCTGGAAAGGGCCGGTTGAGCAACATCCGCTGGTCAACTACCTTGATCATGATGGCGGCGCGTTATCAAACCCGACTGCAGATCATTTCCTGCCGCTGCTGTATGTGTTGGGCGTGTGGGATGGCGAAGAGCCCATCACCATCCCTGTTGAGGGGATCGAAATGGGCTCCCTGAGTATGCTGTCGGTGCTGGTAGGCTAACGGTTATTCGACGAAAATGTGGGGATAGAAGCGCGAAAGATCCTGAGTGATCAGCGCTCTGTCCTCACGAATGCCGATCCCGGCTGGCTGATCGTTGATGAGCCAGCTACCAATCAGCATGTAGCTATCGCCAAATTTTGGTAGCGGATGGAACTGCTGCACGATCATTCCTTCTTCACCGTACGGCCCTTCTACTTGCTCGATGGTTTTGCCATTTTCGACGATCGAAATGTTAGCGCCTTCACGAGAGAAGATAGGCTTCACCACGTATTTTTCCAGCGGTGGGTGATCGTCCTCGGCAAAATAGGCTGGTAGCAGGTTAGGGTGATCCGGGAACATTTCCCATAGCATTGGCAGCAATGCTTTGTTGGAGATAATGCTCTTCCATGCCGGTTCCAGCCAGCGAACGCCAGCGTCTTCCAGCTTGGTCGAGAACATCTCACGCAGCATGTATTCCCACGGATAGAGTTTGAACAGGTTACCGATAACCTGATCTTGCTGGTCGGTGAACTGACCTTTCTCGCCCAGACCGATATCGTCGATATACAAGAATTCGGTGGCAACGCCTGCTTCCGCCGCGCAGTCCTGCAAATATTGCACCGTACCGCGATCTTCAACGGTATCACGGCAGCAGGTCAGGTGTAGCAACTGAAAACCGTGCTGTTCGCGCAGTTCATTGAAGCGGTCGATAATCTTTTCCTGCAGGCTGTTGAACTGGTCGCTGCCTTCAGGCAAGTTGCCTGCATTGATCTGATCTTCCAGCCAAATCCATTGGAAAAATGCCGCTTCATACAGCGAAGTTGGCGTATCGGCGTTATTCTCCAGAAGCTTCGGTTCACCGGTACCATCCCAGGCTAGGTCGAGGCGTGAATAAAGCGACGGCTGGTGAGTCTGCCACGACTGGCGCACAAAATCCCAGGTGTGCTTTGGAATACGGAACTTCGCCATTAGCTCATCGCTGGCGATAACCCGCTCAACCACTTTCAGGCATAGCTGATGTAGTTCGGCGGTGACATCTTCCAGCTTTTCAACCTGTGCTAACGTCAGCTTGTAATAAGCCTCTTCACTCCAGTACGGCTCGTCGTACATGGTGTGGAAGTTAAAGCCGTATTCGGTGGCTTTTTCACGCCAGTCCGGGCGTTCAACGATACTGATTCTTTCCATGGTCATTAGCCGCCCATCGAACGGGAAGTGCTGCCCGTAGCGCTACGCTGCATGGTGGACTGCTTCGCCACCGACTCGCCAAAGCCGCCACGTGTTACGGTGTTGGTGGTTGCCGGTTTTGGTGCCATAGCTGTTTTCGGCACGTTCATTGAACGGCCTGGCTGTGCGGCGCCATAGTTTTTGCCGCCCGCATCAGTGTATTTACCGTAGGCTGGGCTGGCTGGGTTTTTCGAGGTGAACACCGGCTGTTGCTGGAAGCCCATGCCGCCGCCCATCATACGGCCCATCATGTAACCTGCCATTAATGGCATCCAGAAACTGCCGCTGCTCTGTGTTTGCGCTTGAGCCTGACCTTCGCCAGTTGGGGCAAGACCTGCTTGCGCCGGAGCCTGCTGGCACTGGCCTTCACCAAATTCGGCCACGCAGTCTTCACGGCTGGCGTATTTAGGCGCAGTACGCTCGGCTTCTTTCAGTGCATTGTTGTAGGTTGCTGTACATTCTGCGCTTTTGCTTGGATTCGCGGCGGAGCAGTCGTCAGCGTTTTGGTACAGTGTGACGGTTTCATCGGTTTTCTCACAGCCCGCCAGCATGAACACGGCGGTAACGGCCAGAGCGACCGGCGTTAAATGGCGCGCGCTCCAGCTTTTACGAAAGGCAGCGTGCTGAATATTGTTTGTCCGTTTCATTTTAATCTTCCTGGACCCAGTAGAGTGGTATTGCAATAGCGCTCAGGATAGTGGATGAGTGGTTGAAAATGAAGCTAAGAAGGGAATAAAGCAGGGGATCTTTACGTTGCCTTACGTTGACAGCGCAGAATACAACAAGGCCCGCACAATGCGGGCCTTGATAAACCAGCGTGAAACTTAACGCAAACGCGCTTTGCTGGTGGCTGGCGAGGTGTAACCATCTGCCGCCGCATCCTGCTGCGCATTTTGTGGCGCAACGCTATCGGTGGTGGTGGAGACCGGTTTACCCAGCGTGTTGTTCAGTGCCAGCAGATCCTGCTCGTTCAGTGTGCCGAGCGCGGATTTAATATTCAGCTGGTTAATCAGGTAGTTGTAACGAGCGCTGGAGAGCTGTTGCTTCGCGTTGTACAGCGTAGTGGTCGCATCCAGAACGTCAACGATGGTACGAGTACCTACCGAATAACCGGCTTCCATCGCGTCCAAAGAACTTTGCGCAGAAACAACGGCCTGTTTGTAGGCGTTGATGCTGCTGATAGACGCGTTGATGTTATTAAAGGAAGAACGCACGGTCTGTACGACGGAGCGGTGCGCGCTTTCTAACTGCTCGCTCGCGCCGACAAAGTTGTACTGCGCCTGTTTCACCTGCGAGTTAACCATTCCGCCTTGATACAGTGGCAGCGAGAAGCTCAGGCCGATTTTGTTCTGACCCGCATCGTTGTCGCCGTACTGAGAACCGTTGGTTTTGGAGCCGCTGTAAGAGGTGTTAGAGACACTGCTAGAGGCGTTTAACTCCAGTGTTGGCAGATGGCCGTCCTGCGCCAGGCGGATTTGCTCACGCGCCAGGTCTTGGCTCAGGCGAGCCTGCAACAGCGCCAGGTTGCGGTTTTCTGCTTCTTTCAGCAGAGAGTTCACCGCCTGTGGCTTGTCGGTTTTAAAGCTGTCAACGTTCAGTGAAGCCAGCTCAGGATAGTAGTTACCGGTGACCTGACGCAGCGCTTCAACGGCGTTGTCGAGGTTGTTACGCGCGGTCACTTCGTTCGCCAGCACGGTATCGTACTGTGAGCGGGCGTTCTGCACATCGGTAATGGCGACGAGGCCCACGTTAAAACGCTGAGTGGTTTGATCTAACTGACGGTAAATTGCCTGTTTCTGCGCTTCGGTATAAGACAGCGCATCAATCGCGCTCAGGACGTTAAAGTACGCCGTGGCGGTATTCAGAATCAGGGCTTGCTGGTCAGTCTGGTAGGTCACATCCTGAATGCCTGCGGCTTTTTCTTGCAGGGTCAGGGCACGCCATTTCGACATATCAAACAGGGTTTGGGTTAACTGTAACGAACCGCTGGTTGCGTTAGAGTTGACACCGTTACTATCACGGAAGCCGTTGGTATAGGTATAATCGGCACCCAGACCTAACTGTGGTAACAGCGGGCTGCGCGCTTCGTTAATCTTTTCGAATGCGGCGTCACGGTCTGCGGCAGATTTACGGAGATCTGGGTTACTGGTGCGTGCTTGTTGATAGACCTGTAACAGATTCTCTGCCTGGCTCATTGCACTGAAACCCGTAAGGCTCAGACCAATAAGGATAGGGAGCAATTTCTTCATTTGCATTTGCATTCCTTGTTGTGAAGCTTAGCGCTGATCTAATTCACAGAAAAAATATTCGCCGATTGTACCAGAGTCTGCCACGTTAAAAAGTTGTCGTAATGTGCCATCTGGCGTTAATTGGCACCAATCTATCATAGAGCCAGTGACTCCTGGGGCAAACTGACTTTAAATCCACAATTTCAACATAATTACAGCGTAGGCCAGTCCATGACGAAAACAGCCGAGCACGTCTCGACCCTGTCGAAAAACGATGTAGAAATTATTGCACGAGAAACGCTTTATCGCGGATTTTTTTCTATTGATTTGTATCGCTTCCGCCATCGCTTGTTCAACGGCGGAATGAGCGGAGAAGTTCGCCGCGAAATTTTTGAGCGCGGTCACGCCGCAGTCTTGCTACCCTTTGACCCAGTGCGTGATGAAGTGGTGCTCATTGAGCAAATTCGCATTGCCGCCTACGACACCAGTGAGACACCCTATTTGCTGGAGATGGTTGCCGGAATGATTGAAGAAGGTGAAACCGTCGAAGATGTCGCCCGCCGCGAGGCGCAGGAAGAAGCCGGGCTGGACGTAGGGCGCATGAAAAAGTGCCTCAGCTATCTGGCAAGCCCTGGCGGCACCAGCGAGCGTCTGACCATTATGGTCGGCGAAGTGGACGCGACAACGGCCAAAGGCATTCATGGCCTGGCAGAAGAGCTCGAAGACATTCGGGTTCATGTGGTAAGCCGGGAATATGCTTATCAATGTGTAGAGGAAGGAAAAATTGACAACGCAGCGACTGTCATCGCTTTGCAATGGCTGCAACTGCATTATCAGGACTTACGAAAAGAGTGGATCAAATGAAGCGCTATACACCTGACTTCCCTGAAATGATGCGTCTGTGCGAAACCAACTTCGCACAATTACGCCGCTTACTGCCGCGCGTTGATGAAGCCGGTGAAACGGTGAACTATCAGGTGGCCAATGCGCAATATCGCTTAACGATTGTTGAATCAACTCGTTACACTACGCTGGTGGCGATTGAACAAACGCACCCAGCGGTGAGCTACTGGAGCCTGCCGTCGATGACGGTACGGCTGTATCATGACGCGATGGTCGCTGAAGTGTGTTCAAGCCAGCAGATCTTTCGCTTCAAAGCACGGTATGATTATCCAAATAAAAAGTTGCATCAACGCGACGAAAAGCATCAAATTAATCAGTTTTTGGCCGATTGGCTTAGATTCTGTTTAGCACATGGAGCGATGGCGATTCCGGTTTGTACATAACGCCTTTCAGGCAGCCTTTGAGGCGCTGCGGTGAAGGGATGATGTGTATGTTTGCATCGTGAAACCTAAGGACACCATTTGGAAAGCCTTTTAAACCTTCCTCTGGCTGGTGGGGCCAGTGTCAGGGTACTGCAAATTACTGATACTCACCTGTTTGCTGAAAAAGATGAAACGCTGTTAGGGGTGAATACCTGGGAAAGCTATCATGCCGTCTTGCAGGCCATTCATGCCTCGGCGCGTGAGATTGACCTGGTGGTCGCCACGGGCGATTTAGCACAGGATCACTCATCCGCGGCCTACCAGCATTTCGCTGACGGCATCGCGAGTTTTTCTGCACCCTGCGTTTGGCTTCCGGGTAATCATGACTTCCAGCCAGCGATGTACAGCACCTTGCAAGAGGCGGGTATTTCCCCTGCAAAACGCGTACTGCTGGGCGAACACTGGCAAATTTTGTTGCTGGATAGCCAGGTTTTCGGCGTACCTCACGGTGAGTTGAGCGAGTTCCAGCTCGAATGGCTGGAACAACGCCTGGCAGAAGCGCCAGAGCGCCATACGCTGCTGTTGTTGCATCATCATCCGCTTCCGGCGGGCTGTAGCTGGTTGGATCAGCACAGTCTACGCAACGCGGCGTCGCTGGACAGTGTGCTGGCGCGCTATCCTCGCGTGGGGAATCTGCTTTGCGGTCATATCCATCAGGAACTGGACGTTGACTGGAATGGTCGTCGCATGATGGCGACGCCATCAACTTGCGTGCAGTTTAAACCGCACTGCGCCAACTTCACTCTGGATACCGTTTCGCCCGGATGGCGTTGGCTGGAACTGCATGCCGATGGTTCATTAACCACCGAGGTGTGCCGTCTTGCTGGGGTTAAATTCCATCCCGACACTGCATCGGAAGGCTATTGATGTCAACGCTTCTCTACCTGCACGGATTCAACAGCTCCCCACGCTCGGCAAAAGCCACGGCGCTAAAGCAGTGGCTGGCGGAACACCATCCTGATGTGCACATGCTAATTCCGCAATTGCCGGCCTATCCGGCAGAGGCCGCCGAACAGCTTGAAGCCCTGGTGCTCAAGCATGGCGGGGAACAGTTGGGTATCGTTGGGTCGTCGCTTGGCGGCTATTACGCCACCTGGCTATCGCAATGTTTCATGCTCCCTGCGGTGGTTGTCAATCCGGCGATGAGGCCATTTGAGCTGCTAACGAATTTCCTTGGCCCGAACGAGAATCCCTACACTGGGCAGCAATATGTGCTAGAGTCACGCCATATTTACGATCTTAAAGTGATGCAAATTGATCCACTTGAAGCCCCGGATCTTATCTGGCTGCTTCAGCAAACCGGCGATGAAGTGCTTGACTACCGCCAGGCCGTGGACTATTTCGCCTCCTGCCGACAAACGGTCGAGGAGGGCGGTAATCACGCCTTTACCGGCTTTGAAGATCACTTCACTCAGATTATCGATTTCCTGGGGTTGCATTAAGCAGCGCCAACTACCTACGAATAGATCATGACGCAATCTTCTTACAACGCTGATGCCATTGAGGTACTCACTGGGCTTGAGCCAGTTCGCCGCCGCCCTGGGATGTACACAGATACCACACGCCCGAACCATCTCGGTCAAGAAGTTATTGATAACAGTGTGGATGAAGCGCTGGCCGGGCACGCGAAACGTGTCGAGGTCATTCTTCATGCCGATCAGTCACTGGAAGTTATCGATGATGGTCGCGGTATGCCCGTGGACATTCACCCGGAGGAAGGGGTTCCTGCCGTTGAGCTGATCCTCTGCCGGTTACATGCGGGCGGTAAATTTTCTAACAAAAACTACCAGTTCTCCGGCGGCCTGCACGGCGTAGGGATTTCGGTAGTGAACGCCCTGTCAAAACGCGTGGAAGTGAACGTCCGCCGCGATGCGCAGGTTTACAGTATTGCGTTTGAAAACGGGGAAAAGGTTGAAGACCTGCATGTTTCCGGTACTTGCGGTAAGCGCAATACGGGGACGAGCGTGCATTTTTGGCCTGATGAGAGCTTCTTCGACAGCCCGCGTTTTTCCGTTTCACGCCTTACCCATGTATTGAAAGCGAAAGCGGTACTGTGTCCGGGCGTTGAAATCGTCTTTAAAGACAAAGTGAACAACACCGAGCAGACCTGGCGCTATGAAGATGGTCTGACGGACTACCTGAAAGAAGCGGTTAACGGCCTGCCAACGTTGCCGGAACAACCGTTTGTCGGTACGTTCTCCGGTGAAACGGAAGCTGTCGATTGGGCGCTGCTGTGGCTGCCGGAAGGCGGCGACCTGCTGGCTGAAAGCTACGTTAACCTGATCCCGACCATGCAAGGCGGCACGCACGTTAACGGCCTACGTCAGGGCCTGCTGGACGCGATGCGCGAATTCTGCGAATACCGTAATATTCTGCCGCGTGGCGTTAAGCTGTCGGCGGAAGATATCTGGGAACGCTGCGCCTACGTCCTGTCGGTGAAAATGCAGGATCCGCAGTTTGCGGGACAGACCAAAGAACGTCTGTCGTCACGCCAGTGTGCGGCGTTTGTCTCTGGTGTGGTGAAAGACGCCTTCAGCCTGTGGCTGAACCAGAACGTTCAGGCAGCCGAATTGCTGGCTGAAATGGCGATTTCCAGCGCTCAGCGCCGTTTGCGCGCGGCGAAAAAAGTGGTGCGTAAAAAGCTCACCAGCGGCCCGGCGTTGCCTGGTAAGCTGGCAGACTGCACCGCGCAAGATCTCAACCGCACCGAGCTATTCCTGGTGGAAGGTGACTCCGCAGGCGGTTCTGCGAAACAGGCGCGAGATCGTGAATATCAGGCGATCATGCCGCTTAAAGGTAAGATCCTCAACACCTGGGAAGTCTCTTCTGACGAGGTGCTGGCGTCGCAGGAAGTGCACGATATTTCTGTCGCGATCGGTATTGATCCAGACAGTTCGGATCTCAGCCAGTTGCGCTACGGCAAGATCTGTATCCTGGCGGATGCGGACTCGGATGGTTTACACATCGCCACGCTACTGTGCGCGCTGTTTGTAAAACACTTCCGTGCGCTGGTGAAAGAAGGGCACGTTTACGTGGCGCTGCCGCCGCTATACAGAATCGATCTGGGCAAAGAAGTTTATTACGCGCTGA
>JBOFJM010000697.1:0-3841 GCA_051656825.1 Kluyvera sp. | reverse complement strand
TTCCGGCGTCGCCACGTCCTCTACTTTATGCTCTTCCCATAGCCCATCCGCGGCACGGAAAGTCCGAATACCCGACTCGGCTGAAATACCCGCGCCAGTTAAGACCAGCACTCTTGGTTTTTCCATCTGCTCTGGCATGACCCCGTCTCTAAAAAAAGCCCGCTGGCGCAGACGTTGGCGCAGTTGACGTTTATTCCGACGAAAACGGCTCAATCGATGTAAGCGGCGCGACTGCATATCTACTCCATATTAGTTGGTAAGATGAAGGAACGCAGCGCCGCGCATTCCCCCTGCATCACCGTGGCGCGCGCGTTCAATACGCGGCGGCTGGGCGACAGGTAACAAATGGCGCGGTAAGCGGTGCGCAAGTCCATCGGCGATCGCTGAAAAATTAGATAACCCACCGCCAAGCACCAGTAAATCGGGATCGACAATGGTCAGTATATTGCCCAGACACACGGCGAGCAGGTCGAGATAACGCTCTACGTGTTCGCGCGCGTTGTGGTCTCCCTGCTGCCAAAGGGCAACGATTTCCGGTGAGGTGAGCGTTTGCTGGTAAAAATGGTTATACAGCCACGCAAACCCACGACCAGATAAATAGTTTTCGATACAGCCCAGCTGGCCGCAGCCGCAGCGGGTGAGCGGGAAATCACGCCCCACCACTTCCAGCGCATCAACCGGCAGGCGAATATGGCCAAATTCACCGGTAATATAGCGGTGACCGGTAATCGATTTCCCGTTTTGCACGATACCGCCACCGACGCCTGTGCCCAGAATCAGCCCCATCACCAACGGGTACTGAGTAAATTCATCATCCCAGGCTTCGGAAATTGCAAAACAGTTGGCGTCGTTATCAAGCCGTACATCGCGGTCGAGCAAACGGCTGAGATCCGCGCGTAGCGGTTTGCCGCTTGCTGCCGGGACGTTCGCCGCATACAGTGTGCCGTCCTCGGTTTCTGGCATCCCGGGAATACCAATACCTACGGTTCCCCGGCAGTTAAATCGTTCGTCAGCTTCGCTGACCAGCGCAACCACCGCCTGCAGAAAACTGTCATAGCTCTCTTTTGGGGTTGCCACGCGTTTTTCCCACTGTAGCTGCCGAGAACGGTCAAATACGCCCAGTGCAATCTTGCTGCCGCCAATGTCAAATCCATAATGCATCATTGTCAATTCCTCTTACTGACGCGCGCAGCAGCAAGGCCGCACGGTCAGGACGTCAAATTACTGGCCACTCAGCACCCTCGCAGGGTCAATTCGGCTGGCACGGCGGGCGGGATACCAGCTTGCCAGCAGACTCAGCAACAGTGCCGTGACCAGCACATAAACGACATCCAGCCCGTGTAATTCAGACGGCAGGAAGTCGATAAAATAGATGTCACCGGACAAGAACCGATGACCAATAAGTTTTTCAATACCATCAATAATATTGGTGAGATACAGGGAGCACAGCCCCCCAATAACCACCCCGCAGACGCTGCCCAGCAGGCCTGCCAGCAAACCATACCATACGAAAATGGCGCGAATTAACCCGTCTTTTGCGCCCAATGTGCGCAGCACCGCAATATCGCTACTTTTATCTTTAACCGCCATCACTAGCGTCGATACGATGTTAAAACAGGCCACGCCAATCACCAGCACCATCGCCAGATACATAATGGCGCGGATCATCTGAATATCGCGGTACATATAGCCGTAAGTGCTAATCCAACTTTTGATATAGACGTAATTGTTGGTCACTTCACCCGCGTTGTGCACCAGTTGGATGGCGTTAAACACGTCGTTCACTTTGATAGCGATACCGGAAATGCTCTCCCCCATATCGAGATACTGTTGCGCATCTTGCATCGGGATCATGGCAAAACTGTGATCAAGCTGGCCGCTCAGTTGCAGGATCCCGGTGACGTGCAAACGCACGCGCTTCGGTTGCAGCAGCTTATGCTCGGCGTTGGAGTTAGGGATCATGATAGACACCCAATCGCCCGCTTTCACTTTCAGCGCGTCAGCCACCCCTTTCCCGAGGATCACTTGCTGTTCACCGGCTTTAAAATTGGCCCACGCATTGCCCTGCACAAAGCGCGGTAGCGCGCTCAGACGGCTTTCCTGCTGAGGGTCAACGCCCTTCACCTGAATGGCGCGCAGATTATTGCCGCTTTCAATCAGCCCAGTAAAGTTGATATAAGGCGCAGCGGCCTCAATCCCCTTCACCGCTTCCACTTTCGGCAACACGTTTTGCCAGTTAGTCCATGGCTGGTTAACCGCTTCAATTTCACCGTGCGGCACTACCGCCAGAATGCGGTTATTCAGCTCACGTTCGAAGCCGTTCATCGCACTCAGGCCAACAATCAGCACCGCCACGCCCAGCGCAATACCGATAGTGGAGATAACAGAAATCAGCGATACCATGCCGCTGCGCCGACGCCCACGGCTAAAGCGCAGGCCAATCAGTAACGATAACGAGGGTGCCATTACTGCGCTCCCATCAGGGTTAACTGGTCACTCAGGCGGCCATCGCGCATCTCCAGTTGGCGACCCATACGTTTCGCCAGTTGCAGGTCGTGAGTCACCACCAAAAACGCTGTTCCCTGAGCTTGATTCAGCTCACCGAGCAGTTTGAAAATACTGTCGGCGTTTTTCGCATCGAGGTTACCGGTAGGCTCATCCGCCAGCACCAGACGCGGGTTATTGACCAGCGCGCGCGCAATCGCAACTCGCTGGCGTTCGCCGCCGGACAGCTCCGACGGGCGGTGATGGGCGCGGTGTTCAAGCCCTACCGCTTTCAGCATGTCCAGCGCTCGGCTGTTAATTTCCGCCGGTTTGCGCTTGCCAATTAACAGCGGCATCGCCACGTTTTCCAGCGCGGTAAAGTCTGGCAGCAGGTGGTGGAACTGGTAAATAAAGCCCAGTTTTTGATTACGCAGCTCCGCTTTGGCGGCAGACGAGAGTTTACTCATCGGCTGGCCGCTGAAAATTACATCGCCAGAGGTCGGCGTATCCAGCCCGCCGAGCAGGTGCAGCAGCGTACTTTTCCCGGAACCCGACGTGCCGACGATAGCCATCATTTCGCCTTCGTCGATACTGAAGCTGACATTGTGCAGAACATCGGTTTGCACAGTGCCTTCCTGATAGCGTTTGCACAGGTTGTCGCATTGCAACAGGATCTTATTCATAACGTAAAGCCTCAGCGGGTTGAGTGGCGGCAGCGCGCCAGGAAGGGTAAAGCGTAGACAACAGCGCCAGCACCATCGCCACCAGCGCAATCACAATCACCTGCAATGGTTCGATAGCGACCGGCAGCGCCGCGCCGTCAAGGAACGCGCCAATGATCGGCATTAAATTATTCAGTTGGCTTGCCAGCAGTACGCCCAGCACCGCGCCCAATAGCGCCCCGATGATACCGGCGCTCGCGCCCTGCACCATAAAGACGGTGAGGATTTGGCGTGGCGTCAGGCCCTGGGTTTGTAAAATAGCCACTTCGCCCTGCTTCTCCATCACCATCAGCCCCAGCGAGGTAATGATATTAAACGCCGCCACGGCGACTATCAGACTCAGCAGCAGACCCATCATGTTTTTTTCCATCCGCACAGCCTGGAACAGCTCGCCTTTACGCTCGCGCCAGTCCTGCCATTTGGTGCCTTCCGGCAACGTTTGCTGGCTGAGGGTGTCCACCTGCAACGGTTTATCCAGCCACAGACGCCAGCCGGTGATGTTCCCCTTCGGATAAAGCATCAGACGCGACGCATCCTGAATATTCGCCAGCATCTGGTAGCCATCGACTTCACTGTTGGCGGCAAAAGTCCCAATAACCGTAAACAGACGCTGGCTCGGCAGCCGCCCCATTGGG
>JBOFJM010000696.1:0-3928 GCA_051656825.1 Kluyvera sp. | reverse complement strand
AAAATCGCAATACTGCACCAGCGTTCTCCAGCGTTCATCGTCCAGCATCAGCCAGTTCCCTTCGATAATCACAATTGGCGCAGTAACGTTGATCGCCTCTTCTACCGGGTCGTGCAACTGCCTGTCGTACTGCGGCCATGTACCGTCCTGCTGGCGAATTTGCTGCAAATTTTCCGCCAGCTTTTCAACATCAAACGTATCCGGCATCCCTTTAAAAGGGCGCAAATCATGTTGTTCGAGCCAGCTATTGTAGTGATGAAATCCGTCCATCGGCAGCGTCTGGATAGCGGGTAATGACGCATCCTGATGGGCTAAATATTGCCAAAATGTCGTTAGCGTTGATTTTCCGGTGCCAGGCGGCGCACTGAGAAAAACTAACGTGCGATACTGCGAACTAACCGCATGTAATGCGGCAAGGCGTCTTAAAAGCGGTTTATGGACATTTTCAATTTCTGCCTGACTGTAATGGGCGTCAACGGCTAGCCCATTAACCTTTAGCTTAATTTTCACGGCACTAATTCCTTTATGATTGCCGTTATTGCCAAAGACAGTGCCGTTTTAACCATATTGATAAATCGAACTTCCGACCACGCGGCGAAATCAGCAAATTTCATCGATTCCAACGCGTGATAGAGTGTCTCATTACGCGTAATGCTATTAACGTTACTAATGAAATCCCAGGTGAGTTCATCAGCAAATCCCAACGGTTCATCGTGCTCAGTGAGATACTGATAAAATTGGGAAAAATGCGTAATATCGGCATAGAGCCATTTTTCTATTTTCCCCAGCGCATAAATCAGACGTAATGCAACATCAATATCGTCCAGCGGCCCGCTTTGCGCGAGTAACGGCTTCACTGCATATTCCACGATCTCTTCATCATTGTTCACAAATAACGACGGCAGAAACTGCTTCACGGCCTGCAACAAAATAGCGTTTGCCGTTGCCATAAAGGAAAGTAAGTCCTCCTGAGCATCCAGTTGCTCAAGTACATCATCTTCTTTCAACGTCGTCATTGTGTTCCCGATAGATCACCCGCAATGCAGAGAGTCTATTATATTACACGTTCGATCGATGCCGCCGATCAGTAATGTTTGCGTACTCACGCCATTTTCTGTTTTCTGGACGCCACGTAACAAATCACCGCCGGTTACACCGGTTGCTGAAAACAAAATATCCTGGCTACTCACCAGTTCATCCAGCGTATATATACGATTCAGTTCAACGCCCATTGACGCACAGCGCGCTATTTCGTCAGCAGCAATTTGTCGATTCTCAGGGCTATCGCCTTTTGCCTGGCAAAAATCGATCAGCTCAGCCTGCATATCTCCGCCCAACGCTTTCACCGCACAGGCCGAAATAACCCCCTCCGGCGCGCCGCCGATGGTATACATCACATCAAAGGCATTGTTTTGCTGGCAGGTTAAAACACTGGCGGCAACATCGCCGTCCGGTAGCGCAAAGACATTCACGCCCAGCTTTCGTACCTGTTCAATAACATCGTGATGGCGAGGTTTATCCAGCGTCATCAGCCGCAGCGCATCCAACGGTTTCTGCAATGCCGCCGCGATGTTGCGCAGGTTATCTTCCAACGACAGTGCCAGGTTAATCGCCCCTTTCGCTCTGGCAGGAACCACCAATTTACGCATATACATATCGGGTGCGTGGAGCAGGCTCCCCTGAGGTGCAAATGCCATCACCGATAGCGCATTACTTTGCCCCATCGCGACCATTCGCGTGCCTTCAATAGGATCTACAGCGATATCCACGCCAGGGCCATCGCCCTTTCCGACGTGCTCACCGATATACAGCATCGGGGCATGATCAATTTCACCTTCCCCAATCACTATCCGCCCGTGCATAGCGATATTATTCAGCGCATCACGCATCGCCGTCACCGCTAGCCCATCAATACTATTCTTGTCGCCACATCCGGTATGCGGCCAGGCGGCAAGTGCCGCCTGTTCCGTAATGCGAAAGAGCGGCCACGCCAGTGACATCATTCCGCCGCCTCCCCGATATCAACGCCAAACTGCGCCAACAGATACTTCTCGGCTTTCTCATTCCAGATACCGTGCGTTTGCGCCACCAGCTCCGCCAGCGCCTTAAACAGCGGGTCGGTTTTCCCTTTTTCGGCAAAATCAGCGATAGCGGTAAGCGGCATCGTTACACCGTTATAAATCAGCTTCTTACCGCCTGGAATATTCGGCAGATTGATAACGGTATCCGGCACGGCATCCAGCCCGCCGACATGCGTCACCATAAATGAAGGTTGCAATTGCCCACCCGCACTCAGCGCAATGGCCTCTTTCATATCGTCCGTCGAACCACCGGATGTCCCCACCACATGGGTGCTGTTGTAATGCACGTTGTAGAAGTTAAACGGCACTTTGAAGTTTTTATCGGTTGGCCCCGCGAAGAAGTTCAGGCAGCCATCCTCCGCCAGCAACTCATCGGCCAATTCCACTACCGCAGGTACTGCGGCGTAGACAAATACATCATCAAATCCGGCGTCATCGGTAATAGCCCGTAGCGCCTGTACCGGATTGTTCATCTGCGCGGTATTCACATAAACCAGCTCAATACCTTTACTTGCCGCCAGCGCCACCGGCAGCAGCTTTTCAGCCTGAGCCAAACGCTGATTATCAATATCCACCACCACCACTCTCGCAGGCTTAATGTTGCCATTGATAGCGTAATCAATCGCGCCAATCCCCATCGGCCCGGCGCATGCCAGCAGCGCAATATTGCCGCCAGGCTTGATACCCATTCGGTGCTCATACACATACTGGGTCGTGTGGTAGTTCGCTTTATAGGCTCCGATGATGCAACACATCGGCTCCGCCAGCGAGGCCGCCGCAAAATAGGAACCGTGGTAAGGCAGCACGCAGCCCAAATTAATGGCGACTTCAGGAATAATCATGTACGTCGCATTACCGCCAAAATATTCATAGCTGTAACCGGCAGAATACCCTGACGGTAGCCCCATTGCGGGTTGTAAAACAAAACGCTGGCCTTTTTTATATTTACCCGTCAGGTTCTTACCAACTTCAACAATAATACCGGCGCACTCATGGCCAGTAATCACCGGATGGTTTTCTAAATCATCCGGGACACGTTTATGGTCACTGGCTAATTCCGCCGCTTTCCATGTTGATAAGCACACGCTATCGGAAATAACACTGACCAGCAGTTCATTATCGGTAATTTCAGGCAAATCAAACTCACGGATACGGACATCCCGCTTGCCATAAATGGCTGCAACCTTCGTTTTCATATAAACCTCGATAAATTATTTTATTTTCCGGCGGTAAGCTGTTTAAACAAGACGTCTAATTTAGGGTCACCAATATAGTTGTTAATTAATATCAGCGGCATAGTACTGACTCGTTTAACTCGCCCTTCCAGACTAGAGTGCGTGACAATTAAATCAGCCTCAGCAGGAACATTTTCAATAGCGTAATGTTTAACAACAATATCAAGCCCCGCTTTTTCCAGACGTTTACGGAATGTCGTCGCCCCCATTGCGCTGGATCCCATCCCCGCATCACAGACAAACGCGATATTCTTCACCTGGCTTAATGAAAATGTGCCTTCCTGTTTCATTGCTTTCACGGCCTGTGCAGACTGCTCAAATTCATCTTCCGCTTCAGCATCTGCCGTTTTTTCCATTTTCAAAATCAATGCCGTGATAACGAAAGACACCGCAGCCGCCACCGTGACACCGGCAATGGTCGCCAGGAACGAACCTTTAGGCGTTAACGCCAGGTAGGCAAAAATAGAGCCAGGGCTAGGGCCAGCCACCAGACCACCATCCAGCAAATTAAACACCCAAGTCCCGGACATACCGCCCGCAATCATCGCCACAATGGTCAGCGGTTTCATCAGCACATACGGGAAATACAGCTCGTGAATACCACCGAGGAAG
>JBOFJM010000695.1:0-3092 GCA_051656825.1 Kluyvera sp. | reverse complement strand
AAACCTGCCAATAATCCGCAATGGCAGGTGTCAGTAACCTCTGTAAATTGGCTCTGAGTTTTCAGGGCCAATTTTTTGCCCCGCCTTCAATATTCTCTATCAAGAAACGTCTCGCCTCTGCTCACCACGCCCATCTATTCAACCGTCGCCCTGATACGTTCAGTGGCAATAAATAGGCTGTACTCACACATTTCACACTCACCACTTTTGTATAGTAAACAACAAAATTACACTGACCTTTATCACTCAAACACTCAGCAGGGAAACAACGATGAGATTAGGATTAGATATTGGCGGGACAAAAATAGAGGCCGTCGTGCTGGATGACCACGGCGAAACGGTTTACCGCAAACGGTATACCACCCAAAAGCAAAACTACGAGGCCTTTTTCCAGGCGGTCATTGCTGCAATTACAGAAGCGCGGCAGGCTACGCAACCGGCATTAACCATCGGGTTAGGGATTCCGGGTGCTGCGGGCAGTGATGGGCTTATTAAAAACTCCAACATTTTGGTGCTCAACCAACAGCCGTTTGTCCAGCAGCTTGAACAACAGCTCGCCATGCCCGTTGCCGTCACCAACGATGCCAACTGTTTTACGCTATCCGAAGCAATGGACGGCGCAGGTAAAGGTTACGGCGTCGTTTTTGGTGTGATTCTCGGTACAGGCTGCGGCGGCGGGTTATGCGTTGATGGCCGTCTGATCACCGGCCCGAATGCCTGTGCCGGTGAATGGGGCCACAACGCGCTGCCGCGTTATCAGCCAGACAAAGACGGCGACGCCGCCGAATGCTACTGCGGCCAATTCAACTGCATTGAGAGCTTTATCTCCGGCAGCGGCCTGGAGCGCCAGTATTCTCAGATGTTTAATAAACATGATAAAGTGCCACATATTATTGAACAGCTGAATGCCGGAAACGCCGAAGCCGCTCAACTGTGGGATCGTTATCGCGATCAACTCGCCCGTTCGCTCGCCGGGGTTATCAACACACTTGATCCTGATGCGATCGTTCTCGGCGGCGGCGTATCTAACATTCCACAGATCTACCCTGAGCTACAGCAGCGCATCGCACAGTACGTATTTGGCAAGCAATGCTGTACACCGGTGATACAAGAGCTTCATGGCGACAGCAGCGGCGTACGCGGTGCGGCCTGGCTTGGGGCACAGCGCAAGTAAATAAATGGGAGAGAAATGACTAAAGCCGTCAGAATCCGTGATATCGCCGCTGCCTGCGGCGTATCACCCGGCGCGGTATCTCGCGCCCTGAAAGGCCAGCCAGGCCTGCGCGAAGAAACCCGACAGCGGATTATCGCCGTCGCAGAGCAACAGGGGTATGACTTCTCCCGCCTGCGCAGCGATAAAATTAAACGGGTGCTGTTTTTGCTGCACCGCCAGCACAATATTGCCCGCGCGCTGCCGTTCTACTCACCGCTATTTTTGGCTATAGAGGCATCATGCCGCCTCCAGGGCATCGCGCTGAGCTTTTTATCGCTCGGCCCCAGTGACCCCGTTGGCGAGCAGGTTATGCTCCACCAGCCCGACGCCCTCATTTGTGCTGGTTTTTTTGAACCCGAACTGCTGGCGGTGCTTGAACAGCTCAAACTGCCGCTGGTACTCGTTGACCTGTGGTCACCTGGGCTGCCCTGTATTAACCCTGATAACCAGCAAAGCGGCTATCTCGCCACTCGCCATCTGTTAGCGCAAGGCCGCTCGCGCATTGCATTTTTGGCCAGCACCCTCTCCCATTACAGTATTCGCCAGCGCGAAAAAGGCTATCGCCAGGCGTTATACGAAGCGCGACTGCTGATGCCACCGGAATATGAAGCGATCGCCCTGCCGCAGTTAGATACCGAGCGCGCATTACAAGAGGCGATTAACGAGCTTTTAAGCCTGTCGCAACCGCCAGATGCCATTTTCGCCTATAACGATGCCACCGCACTGTTGGTACTACAGGCATGTGCCCAGCGCGGTTTACGCGTGCCGGAAGATATCGCCGTAGTCGGTTTTGATGATATTGAAACCGCTGCATGGTCACAGCCCGCGCTTACAACGGTTGCCGTGGATAAGCATCAGTTGGGTCATGAGACGTTAAAGGTACTGTTATCGGGGGCGCAGGAGGCAAATATTCAGTTGCCGGTAGAATTGGTTATTCGTGCCAGTTCAGGCGCGGCGACAAACCCGCCAACTGATGAGCGTATAGCATAAATAGAGATTGTGCCGAGTATTCCTGTGTTCAGCGTCACAATTGCGGACATAATCAAGTGACGGTTGACCGCTACGAAAATATTCTACGGGCGTTCGAGTAAGGAAAAACAGACGGAGTGTGTGAGATAACTTATTGAAAAGTGGCGGAGAGAGGGGGATTTGAACCCCCGGTAGAGTTACCCCTACTCCGGTTTTCGAGACCGGTCCATTCAGCCGCTCTGGCATCTCTCCGTTTTGATGGTTGCCATCATGCCAGGTTATTTGGCATTTTAACAGACCCAGTCTCTTCAATTGCGTTCAAGTGACGAGTTTGCGAGCAAAACGATGATTAAATGGCCCTGGAAAGCAAGTGACACTGCCGATAAAACAGATTTGCCCTGGGCACAAGCCTTGGCGATCCCTCTGTTAGCCAACCTTTCTATCGACGAACAGCTAAAGCTAGTTCAGCTGGCTGACCGTTTTTTACAGCAAAAGCGGCTGGTTTTTTTACAAGGATTAGTGGTCGAACCCGTTACCGAGGCGCGAATCGCCCTGCTATTTTGTCTGCCGGTGATGGAACTGGGTTTGGAATGGCTCGACGGTTTCCACGAAATTCTTATCTACCCTGCCCCGTTTATCGTTGACGATGAGTGGGAGGATGACATCGGTCTGGTACACAACCAGCGCGTGGTGCAGTCCGGCCAAAGCTGGCAGCAAGGTCCTATCGTCCTGAACTGGCTGGATATTCAAGACTCGTTCGATGCCTCCGGTTTCAACCTGATAATCCATGAAGTCGCCCACAAGCTGGATACTCGCAACGGTGACCGTGCCAGCGGCGTACCGCTCATTCCCCTGCGCGAAGTCGCGGGTTGGGAGCATGACCTTCATGCAGCAATGAACAACATTCAGG
>JBOFJM010000694.1:0-3544 GCA_051656825.1 Kluyvera sp. | reverse complement strand
AGGCTGGCGATTTGGCGGCGATGCTGACCAATCTTGAACCTCACGACGTGCTGTTTATCGATGAAATTCACCGCCTCTCTCCGGTGGTGGAAGAGGTGCTCTATCCCGCGATGGAAGACTACCAGCTCGATCTCATGATTGGTGAAGGCCCGGCGGCGCGCTCTATTAAAATTGATTTGCCGCCGTTTACCCTGATTGGCGCAACCACGCGCGCCGGATCGTTAACGTCACCGCTGCGCGACCGTTTTGGTATCGTCCAGCGCCTGGAGTTTTATCAGGTTCCTGACTTGCAGCATATCGTGGGGCGTAGCGCCCGCTTTATGGGGCTGGAGATGAGCGATGAAGGCGCGCTGGAAGTGGCGCGTCGCGCGCGCGGAACACCACGTATTGCTAACCGTCTGCTGCGCCGTGTGCGTGACTTTGCGGAAGTGAAGCACGATGGCACTATTTCTGCGGATATCGCCGCTCAGGCGTTAGATATGCTCAATGTGGATGCGGAAGGTTTCGACTATATGGACCGCAAGCTACTACTGGCGGTGATTGATAAGTTCTTCGGTGGCCCGGTGGGGCTGGATAACCTTGCCGCCGCGATTGGCGAAGAACGAGAAACTATTGAAGATGTACTGGAACCGTATCTGATCCAACAAGGCTTTTTACAACGTACGCCGCGTGGGCGTATGGCGACGGTTCGTGCGTGGGAGCACTTTGGTATTAAACCGCCAGAGATGCCGTAATACGCTTATCAGGCCTACACTTTGTGTAGGCCTGATAATGTCAGACGCTAGATTTCTTCGTCATGCTGAAGATAAACAGCAGTGCGGCGCTCAGCACCACCGAAGGGCCAGCTGGCGTGTCGTAGAACGCTGAGAACGTCAGCCCACCGGTTACCGCAATCATCCCAATCACAACGGCGATTCCGGCCATTTGTTCCGGCGTACGTGCAAAACGGCGCGCGGTTGCCGCCGGGATAATCAGCAGCGACGTAATAATCAGCGCCCCAACAAATTTCATCGCCACACCAATAGTTAACGCAGTCACCAGCATCAGCAGCAGTTTTACCCGCTGAAGCTTCACTCCATCAACAAAGGCTAAGTCAGGGCTAATAGTCATCGACAGCAGGTTTCGCCACTGCCAGAACAGAATTGCCAACACCACGACCACGCCCAGCGCAATTGAGATGAGATCTTGTGGCGTGACGGCGAGCAAATCGCCAAACAGATAGGCCATTAAGTCAACGCGAATATTCGACATCAGGCTAACGACCACCAGGCCCAGCGATAGCGCACTGTGCGCCATAATACCCAATAAGGTATCAATCGCGAGGTGAGGGCGCTTTTCAAGCCACACCAGCCCACCGGCGAGCAGCAGCGTTACGGCAATCACCGCATAGAATGGGTTAACGTCCAGCAACAGGCCAAACGCCACGCCCAACAGTGAGGCATGTGCCAGAGTGTCACCGAAGTAGGACATCCGACGCCAGACGACAAACGAGCCTAAGGGGCCAGCCGCACAGGCCAGCATGATTCCGGCAAGCCAGCCGGGAAGTAAAATTTCAATCATGACTGCCCATTTCCCCGACGTAAAATAATACGGCCCTGTAAATCATGGCGGTGGTTGTGCTGGTGGCGATAAATCCCCAGTTGTTCTGCGCCACGTGGGCCGAACATGGAGATAAACTCTGGATGCATAGAAACCACGTCCGGGGTTCCTGAGCAGCAAATGTGATGATTCAAACACAGCACGTCGTCGGTTTTCGCCATCACCAGATGTAAATCGTGTGAAACCATCAGCACCGCGCAGTTGAGTTCCTCGCGCAGTTGGTTAATCAAATCATACAGCGCGACCTGGCCATTAACGTCAACCCCCTGCGTCGGTTCATCCAGCACTAATAACTGTGGTTGGTTCAACAACGCACGAGCCAGAAGCACACGCTGCGTTTCACCGCCAGAGAGCTTTTGCATTGGCGCATCTTGCAGGTGACCCGCCTGGACACGTTTCAGAGCCGGGAGAATATCTTCTTTTCGCGTTGCCGGGTGCAAACGTAAAAAACGCTTGACGGTAAGTGGCAAAGTCGCGTCGAGGTACAACTTTTGAGGTACATAGCCAACGCGCAGTTGTTTTTCACGAACGACAACGCCTTCAGTCGGTGCAACCAGGCCGAGCACCACACGTACCAGCGTTGATTTACCCGCGCCATTCGGCCCAAGCAGCGTCAGAATGCGGCCTGGCTTAAGATTCAGTGAAATGTCGGAAAGCACGCGGCGTTGACCGAAAGCGACAGAGACATTTTCGAGAGATACAAGATTTGTCATAGCAATTAGGGGTTGCACAAGATAGTGGATGTTATAATATCACACTTCTCTTATTCATTTCGATTATTAGACGCATTATGTTACAGAAAAATACGCTTCTTTTCGCAGCCTTATCCGCTGCACTTTGGGGAACGGTAGCACAACGTGCTGACGCTGCCGTTGTCACGTCGTTAAAGCCTCTGGGATTCATCGCTTCTGCTATCACTGACGGGGTTACTGAGACGCAAGTTTTACTGCCGGACGGTGCGTCTGAACATGATTACTCACTGCGTCCATCGGATGTAAAACGCTTACAAAACGCGGACTTAGTCGTGTGGGTCGGCCCGGAAATGGAAGCGTTCATGGATAAGTCAACGCAAAGCATTCCAGACACAAATAAAGTCACGATAGCCCAGTTGGATGGGGTGAAACCGTTGCTCATGAAAGGGGCAGATGATGATGACCATGACCACGATGCTGAAGGCGGTCACGACCATGCTGAGGGCGAAAAAGGTGACGCACATCACCATCATGGCGATTACAACATGCATCTGTGGCTTTCCCCAGAGATAGCGCGGCTGTCGGCGGTTGCAATCCACGATAAATTAGTGGAACTTATGCCTCAGAGTCGAGCTCGCCTCGACGCCAACCTGAAAGATTTTGAGGCCAAACTGGCCGCAACCGACAAGCAGGTGGCGAACGAGCTGGCACCGGTAAAAGGAAAGGGGTACTTCGTTTTTCATGATGCCTATGGTTATTACGAAAAACATTACGGTTTGATGCCGCTTGGCCACTTCACCGTCAACCCCGAAATTCAACCTGGTGCGCAGCGTTTACATCAAATAAGAACACAGTTGGTTGAGCAAAAAGCAACCTGCGTTTTTGCTGAGCCACAATTCAGGCCCGCTGTCGTTGAATCTGTCGCGCGAGGAACCCAAGTTCGCATGGGAACGCTGGACCCTCTCGGTACGAATATCA
The DNA here is from genome assembly GCA_051656825.1 of Kluyvera sp. Lineage (GTDB taxonomy): Bacteria > Pseudomonadota > Gammaproteobacteria > Enterobacterales > Enterobacteriaceae > Kluyvera. Next base: position 275 of record JBOFJM010000694.1, on the reverse strand, counting down.
CGCTGAGTAAAGAAAGCTATCCGGCGTTTCTGACTCAACTGGCGACCCAGTATGCGAGCTGCCTGAAAGGAGATAAGTAAGGAAGTGAATACGTGCAGCAGATAGCCCGCTCTGTCGCTCTGGCATTTAATAATTTGCCGCGGCCCCACCGCGTTATGCTGGGGTCACTTACCGTTTTAACGCTGGCCGTCGCTGTTTGGCGGCCATACGTTTACCATCCAACATCGACATCACCGGTTGTCCGCACCATTGAGCTGGAGAAAAAAGAGATCCGC
>JBOFJM010000693.1:0-4550 GCA_051656825.1 Kluyvera sp. | reverse complement strand
TACCGGCAGGTTCGGAAAGCCACTTTAAGGTGGTGCTGGTGAGCGATCGGTTTACGGGTGAGCGTTTCCTTAACCGCCACCGCATGATCTATGGCACCTTAACAGAGGAGTTTGCGTCTACCGTACATGCTCTGGCATTGCACACCTACACGCGAAAAGAGTGGGAAGGTTTACAAGATACCGTTTTTGCCTCGCCACCATGCCGTGGAGCAGGCTCTATCGCGTAGAAAAGTCATTTGCAACACGGAACTTTTCCAGTATGTTGCGTACATATTATGAGAAAACGGCCTGCGGGCCGTTTTGTTTTGTCTGAATTTTGAGCGTCATCGGCAGCGTTCAGACAAAAATTAGCCGGGAATTGTGAAAAATGCCGCAGCTTGGCGTAACAACCGTTCTCGACTCATATAAGTGATGCCGCTATAATGCGCGTCTTATTTTTCGGAATGTCTTCGGGATGATTCTGGCGACACGGAATGTAAATCTGATTTAAAGAGAACATCCCGGTATTGCGAGGCAAAACTCAGAGTTGACCGAGCACTGTGATTTTTTTGAGGTAACAAGATGCAAGTTTCAGTTGAAACCACTCAGGGCCTTGGCCGCCGCGTAACGATTACTATCCCTGCTGACAGCATCGAAACTGCTGTAAAAAGCGAGCTGGTCAACGTAGCAAAAAAAGTACGCATTGACGGCTTCCGTAAGGGCAAAGTACCAATGAATGTTGTTGCTCAGCGTTATGGCGCTTCTGTTCGTCAGGACGTGCTGGGTGACCTGATGAGCCGTCACTTCGTTGACGCGATCATCAAAGAAAAAATTAATCCGGCTGGCGCACCGAACTACGTTCCGGGCGAATACAAGCTGGGTGAAGATTTCACCTACGCGGTAGAATTCGAAGTGTACCCAGAAGTTGAGCTGAAAGGCCTGGACGCTATCGAAGTTGAAAAACCAGTTGTTGAAGTGACCGACGCTGACGTTGACGGCATGCTGGACACTCTGCGTAAGCAGCAGGCAACCTGGAAAGACAAAGACGGCGCAGTTGACGCTGAAGACCGTGTTACCGTTGACTTCACCGGCTCTGTAGACGGCGAAGAATTCGAAGGCGGTAAAGCGACTGATTTCGTACTGGCAATGGGCCAGGGTCGTATGATCCCAGGCTTTGAAGACGGTATCAAAGGTCACAAAGCGGGCGAAGAGTTCACCATCGACGTGACCTTCCCAGAAGAATACCACGCTGAAAACCTGAAAGGTAAAGCGGCTAAATTCGTTATCAACCTGAAAAAAGTTGAAGAACGTGAGCTGCCAGAACTGACTGCTGAATTCATCAAACGTTTCGGCGTTGAAGATGGTTCCGTAGAAGGTCTGCGCGCTGAAGTGCGTAAAAACATGGAACGCGAGCTGAAAGGCGCGGTACGTAACCGTGTTAAATCTCAGGCTATCGAAGGCCTGGTAAGCGCGAACGAAATCGACGTTCCTGCTGCACTGATCGACAGCGAAATCGACGTTCTGCGTCGCCAGGCTGCACAGCGCTTCGGTGGCAACCAACAGCAAGCGATGGAACTGCCTCGCGAACTGTTCGAAGAGCAAGCGAAACGCCGCGTTGTTGTTGGCCTGCTGCTGGGCGAAGTGATTCGCACCCACGAGCTGAAAGCTGACGAAGCACGCGTTGCTACGCTTATCGAAGAGATGGCTTCCGCGTACGAAGATCCGAAAGAAGTTATTGAATTCTACAGCAAAAACAAAGAGCTGATGGAAAACATGCGCAGTGTCGTTCTGGAAGAACAGGCTGTTGAAGCGGTTCTGGAAAAAGCGAAAGTGACTGAAAAAGCAACTTCCTTCAACGAACTGATGAACCAGCAGGCTTAATTTAGCTTCCGGTTTACGGTTTAGAGAAAAACCCGTTGCCCTCTGGTAACGGGTTTTTTTATTGCAGTAATAGCCAACGCTTGCGTGATAAAACGGTGTTTGGGTGCTATATACGTCTTCCTGTATGCAAAATCCGCGTTGGCTTGTGGTTAACTGACCCGCATTTTGCCGCGTTACTCAGCGCTGTTTTAACTGTGAGAGCGTTTAGTGATGCGACTTGGGTTATTTTGTGTATAGCGTAACAACAAAATATTGTTATGCTTGAAATAGGGTAAGATCGTACCCATTACTGGGAAAACGAATCACTCGCCGCATCGCTATAATCAGAATGTTGTGGCTATTTTATTTTTTATCCAGGAGACGGAAATGTCATACAGTGGCGAACGAGATAACTTTGCACCCCACATGGCCCTGGTGCCGATGGTCATTGAACAGACCTCCCGTGGCGAACGTTCTTTTGATATCTACTCCCGTCTGCTTAAAGAGCGTGTCATCTTTTTGACCGGCCAGGTGGAAGACCACATGGCGAACCTGATTGTGGCGCAAATGCTGTTTCTGGAAGCGGAAAACCCGGAAAAAGACATTTACCTGTATATCAACTCCCCTGGCGGCGTGATTACGGCTGGCATGTCCATTTATGACACCATGCAGTTTATCAAGCCAGACGTCAGCACCATTTGTATGGGGCAAGCGGCGTCAATGGGCGCGTTCCTGCTGACCGCAGGCGCAAAAGGTAAGCGTTTCTGCTTGCCGAACTCCCGCGTGATGATTCACCAGCCTCTGGGCGGTTATCAGGGCCAGGCGACGGATATCGAAATCCACGCCCGTGAGATCCTGAAAGTGAAAGGGCGCATGAATGAGCTTATGGCGCACCATACTGGCCAGTCTCTGGAGCAGATTGAACGTGACACCGAACGTGACCGTTTCTTGACTGCCGACGAAGCGGTGGAGTACGGTTTAGTTGACTCTATCTTGAGTCATCGTAAGTAATGCCATCACGGCACGTGTCGCCGCAAGGTATATACTACTTAAAGGCGGCACAACGCTTGCGCTTAAGAATGGCATTTGCGTCGTCATACGCGGCACAAAGAACTTAAAAAGAGGTTTTGACTCATGACAGATAAACGCAAAGATGGCTCGGGCAAACTGTTGTACTGCTCTTTTTGCGGCAAAAGCCAGCACGAAGTGCGTAAGCTCATCGCCGGCCCATCCGTGTATATCTGCGACGAATGTGTCGATTTATGTAACGACATCATTCGCGAAGAAATTAAAGAAGTCGCACCGCATCGCGAACGCAGTGCACTGCCGACCCCACATGAAATTCGCCACCATCTTGATGACTACGTTATTGGTCAGGAACAGGCGAAAAAGGTTTTGGCCGTTGCGGTCTATAACCACTACAAACGTCTGCGTAATGGCGACACCAACAAAGGCGTAGAGCTGGGTAAAAGCAACATTTTGCTGATTGGCCCAACCGGTTCCGGTAAAACGCTGCTGGCTGAAACGTTGGCGCGCCTGTTGGACGTTCCGTTCACCATGGCCGATGCGACCACGCTGACCGAAGCAGGTTACGTGGGTGAAGACGTTGAAAACATTATTCAGAAACTGTTGCAGAAGTGCGATTACGACGTACAGAAAGCGCAGCGCGGTATTGTTTATATCGATGAAATCGACAAGATTTCCCGTAAGTCTGACAACCCGTCGATTACCCGTGACGTGTCCGGTGAAGGTGTACAGCAGGCTCTGCTGAAACTTATCGAAGGTACTGTGGCTGCCGTTCCGCCACAGGGTGGACGTAAACATCCACAGCAGGAATTCCTCCAGGTTGATACCTCGAAGATTCTCTTCATCTGTGGTGGTGCGTTTGCAGGCCTCGATAAAGTGATCGCGAATCGCGTAGAAACGGGTTCAGGTATCGGTTTTGGCGCAACGGTTAAATCGAAAACGGATAAAGCCAGCGAAGGCGAACTGCTGTCTCAGGTGGAGCCAGAAGATTTGATCAAATTTGGTCTGATCCCTGAGTTCATCGGCCGTCTGCCGGTTGTCGCGACACTGAACGAACTGAGTGAAGATGCGCTGATTCAGATCCTCAAAGAGCCGAAAAACGCCCTGACTAAACAGTATCAGGCGTTGTTTAATCTTGAAGGTGTGGATCTGGAATTCCGTGACGAAGCGCTGGATGCTATCGCCAAGAAAGCGATGGCGCGTAAAACCGGTGCTCGTGGTCTGCGTTCGATCGTTGAAGCTGCGCTGCTCGATACCATGTACGATCTGCCTTCTATGGAAGACGTCGAAAAAGTGGTCATCGATGAGTCGGTGATTGAGGGGCAAAGCGAACCGATGCTGATCTACGGAAAACCAGAAGCCCAGCAGGCGAATAATTAGCCATTTTATACAATCAATTAAACAAAAAGGGGGGATTTTATCTCCCCTTTTATTTTTCCGTATTCATAGCGTTGAATGTGTGGAATACATCCCCATATACTGGTTACATGTTGATGGTAGTGCGAAACCTCGTCGCATAACCAGGTTACCTGGCGGACACTAAACTTAAGAGAGAGCTCTATGAATCCTGAGCGTTCTGAACGCATTGAAATCCCCGTATTGCCGTTGCGCGATGTGGTGGTTTATCCGCACATGGTCATTCCCTTATTTGTAGGGCGGGAAAAATCTATCCGTTGTCTCGAAGC
>JBOFJM010000692.1:0-1703 GCA_051656825.1 Kluyvera sp. | reverse complement strand
CGATAATCGCGCTCCACATGCCACCTGCGCCAAATAGCCCCCAGAATACCGGTTCATCGGAACGCTTTGGATTAGGGTTAATCATGCCAGTCTCCTTACCAGAACAGGGCGATAAACAGAATCACCACGCTGACCACGGCGGTCACTACCCAAAGCCCTTTGATAACCGGCTCTGGCCCCATTTTTTCGCCTTTCACGATGATATTGGCGGCTTTCGGCGCCAGCTCAAACCACGTTTTGGTATGCAATAGCGCGGCGGCGAGGGTAATCAGGTTCAGCACCACCACAATTGGGTTTTGCAAAAAGCCCACATAGCCCGCCCAGCTTTCAGCGCCGTGCTTCAGTGCAAACAAGCCGTAAATCAGCACGATACTGAACCACACCGCAGGCACTGCCGTGCCTTCACGCAGCATATAGAAGCGATAAAACGGCAGTTTTCGCCACCAGGTAGACGGCATTGGCCGTACATAGGGTTTGCGTTTAGTCGTCATCATGCACTCCTTAGCGTGGTTTCAGGGTGGCGATAAGAAAGTCTTTCGAGCTTTCTACTTTACCCTGCTGAATGGCAGCGGCGGGATCGACGTGTTTTGGACACACTTCGGAGCAGTAGCCGACAAAAGTACAAGTCCAGACGCCATTCTGGCTGTTCAGTTGCGCCATACGTTCTTTCTTACCGTGGTCGCGGCTATCTTCGTTATAACGATGCGCCAACGTAATCGCTGCCGGGCCGATAAACTCAGGATTCAGGCCGAACTGCGGGCAGGCGGCATAGCACAGACCGCAGTTGATACAGCCGGAGAACTGATGGTATTTCGCCATCTGCGCTGGTGTTTGCTTATTTGGCCCCTGATCTGGCGTGCGTGGGTTGCCGATGATATACGGCTTAATCGCTTCCAGACTCTCGATAAAGTGCGTCATATCGACCACCAAATCGCGCTCGATAGGGAAGTTTGCCAGCGCCTCCACTTTCAGGCCTTTCGGGTATTCGCGCAGGAAGGTTTTACAGGCCAGCTTCGGCACTTTGTTGACCATCATGCCGCAAGAGCCGCAGATAGCCATACGGCATGACCAACGGTAGCTGAGATCCGGCGCAAGGTTATCTTTGATGTAGCCTAACGCATCGAGCAGGGAGGTTTGCTCATCGTAAGGCACGTCATAGAAAGCGCTGTGCGGTGCGCTATCCACTTCTGGGTTGTAGCGCACAATCTCAATTTTGACATTTTTCATCTCAGCCATTCGCCGTCTCCTTCTTCTCGGCCGCTTCTGCTTCGGCACCGTACACCCGTTTTGCCGGTGGCAGGGTGGTGATCTTCACATCGCTATAGTCGAGGCGAGTCGTGCCGTCGGCATCGCGGAAGGCGAGGGTATGTTTGAGGAAATTGACATCATCGCGTTCGGTGCAACCTTCGTCTAAACGTTGGTGTGCGCCGCGCGACTCTTTACGCGCCATTGCGGAGTGCGCCATACACTCGGCAACGTTCAGCCCGTGGCCCAGCTCAATGGTGTACAGCAGGTCGGTATTGAACACGCTGGAGGTATCGGTAATGCGTACGCGTTTGAAGCGCTCCTGCAATTCAGCAAGCTTATCAATGGTTTTCTGCATCAGCTCTGGCGTACGGTAAATGCCGCAGCCTTCTTCCATCGACAGGCCCATTTCGTCGCGAATCTTCGACCAACTTTCGCTGCCTTGCTGGTTAACCAGC
>JBOFJM010000691.1:0-10436 GCA_051656825.1 Kluyvera sp. | reverse complement strand
GGTGCTATTTATGCGCATTGTCTGGGGGAACATATTCTCGGTGCTGATAATCTGTTTGCTCGCGCGCCGGATGAAGTGGCGAAACTGACCCAGCGGCGCATTGCTGAGGTTGAGCTGTTATTGCAGCTTCAGCAGCAGCTACGCGGCGCACACTGAATGGTAGAGGCATGATAAACTGACGTTATCTGCACTGATTTAAGGAGCCGTTATGGAATTTACCTGCCCAAGCTGCCAGGCGTCACTGGATGTCCAGGCTAACAGCGCACATTGTGCCCACTGCGAGAAAGATTTTACCGTTGAGGCGCGCTGCCCGGAATGCCATAAACCGCTGGAAGTATTAAAAGCCTGCGGGGCAGTGGATTATTTTTGCCAGAACGGCCACGGATTAATTTCGAAAAAGCGCGTTGAGTTTGCTGCGCTGTAAACCTTGATGACAGGCCCGAGATGCGTTGCGCTATCGGGCCATTACTGTCTTGTTGCTGCGGGGGTTATACCGCTTTTTTCTTGCGCGTTTTCTTCACTGGCGTTACGCCTTTCACTTCACTTTCAACCCAGCCGTCTGCCAGCCGGGTGGTGAGCATTTCACCGGCCTTCACCTGTTTTGTTTGTTTCAGCACTTTGCCATCGCCTGCGGTCGTCACGCTGTAGCCCCGTGCCAGTGTTGCCAGCGGGCTAACCGCTTCCAGGTGAGTCACCGCATTACCGAAACGCTCGCGCTGCTCGCTGAGGCGGGTGCGCAGGCTTTCTGCCAGCCGGTACTCTAGCTGCTGAATGCGCGTTTGCGCACGATGAATGCGCGGCTGCGGATTGTGCTGATTAAGACGTTGAAGCGTGCGTTGCTGGCGCTGATTAGCCTGTTTCATTTGGTTATCGAGCGCCACACTCATCCGCTGGCGCAGCCGTTCCAGCACCGTTTGCTGGCGCGCCAGACGCAACTGCGGGTGCTGTTGCTGCAAGCGGTGGAACACCTGCGTAAAGCGGCGGCTGCGGTTTGCGAGGTAGTAATCCATCGCCATGCCAAGACGCTGCTGGGCTGATTGCACCTGGCGCAGCAACTCTTGTTGATTACGGCTGACTATTTCGGCGGCGGCTGATGGCGTAGGCGCGCGCAGGTCAGCGACAAAATCGGCTATGGTGACGTCGGTTTCATGGCCTACGGCGCTAACAACAGGAATGCGGCTGGCAAAAATGGCCCGTGCCACACGCTCATCGTTAAAGCTCCACAAATCCTCCAGTGAGCCGCCGCCGCGCCCGACAATTAACACGTCGCACTCGCTGCGCGCATTCGCAAGCTCAATGGCCCGGACAATCTGCCCCGGAGCGTCGTCGCCCTGAACTGCCGTCGGGTAGATAATCACCGGCAGCGACGGATCACGGCGTTTTAATACGTGGAGGATATCGTGCAGCGCGGCCCCAGTTTTTGAGGTAATCACCCCGACACAGTGCGCGGGGGAGGGCAGCGGTTGCTTAAACTGCTGGTCAAACAGCCCTTCGGCCTGAAGCGCGGCTTTTAGCTGTTCATACTTCTGCTGTAACAGGCCTTCGCCCGCAGGTTGCATACTTTCGACGATAATTTGGTAGTCGCCGCGCGGTTCATACAGCGTGATATTGGCGCGCACCAACACCTGCTGCCCATGCTGTGGGCGGAAGGTGACACGGCGGTTGCTGTTGCGGAACATTGCGCAGCGCACCTGAGCGGTATCGTCTTTTAAGGTGAAGTACCAGTGCCCGGAAGAGGGCTGGGTGAAGTTAGAAATCTCGCCGCTAATCCACACTTGCCCCATCTCTTGCTCGAGCAGTAAACGCACCGTCTGGTTCAGGCGGCTAACGGTAAAAATTGCAGGGCTTTGCGAAGGTAACATGTGAGCGGGATCAAATTCTAAATCAGCAGGTTATTCAGTCGATAGTAACCTGCCGAGGAGCGATCGCAAGCATTTTTTGTAAAAAAGTGTAGATGCAATCGCTTACGCTCTGTATAATGCCGCGGCAATATTTATTAACCACCCAGGTGAGATATTGCCCATGCTACGTATCGCAAAAGAAGCCCTGACGTTTGACGACGTTCTCCTTGTTCCCGCTCATTCTACCGTTCTGCCGAACACGGCTGACCTCAGCACTCAGCTGACTAAAACCATTCGTTTGAACATTCCTATGCTCTCTGCGGCAATGGATACCGTGACTGAAGCGCGCCTTGCAATTGCACTGGCACAGGAAGGCGGCATCGGTTTTATCCACAAAAACATGTCTATTGAGCGCCAGGCTGAAGAAGTTAAGCGCGTGAAGAAACACGAATCTGGCGTGGTGACTGACCCACAGACCGTCCTGCCGACGACAACTCTGCAAGAAGTAAAAGCACTGACCGAGCGTAACGGCTTCGCGGGCTACCCTGTAGTGACCGAAGACAACGAGTTGGTGGGTATCATCACCGGGCGTGACGTGCGTTTCGTAACAGACCTGAGCCAGCCAGTGAGCGTTTACATGACGCCGAAAGAGCGTCTGGTCACGGTTCGCGAAGGCGAATCCCGTGAAGTTGTATTTGCGAAAATGCATGAACGTCGCGTAGAAAAAGCGCTGGTGGTTGATGATAGCTTCCACCTGCTGGGCATGATTACCGTTAAAGACTTCAAAAAAGCAGAACGTAAACCGAACGCTTGTAAAGACGAGAAAGGCCGTCTGCGTGTAGGCGCTGCGGTAGGGGCGGGCGCGGGCAACGAAGAACGTGTTGATGCGTTGGTCGCTGCCGGTGTTGACGTGCTGCTGATTGACTCCTCTCACGGCCATTCCGAAGGCGTGCTGCAACGTATTCGCGAAACCCGTGCTAAATACCCAGACCTGCAAATCATCGGCGGTAACGTGGCAACGGGCGCAGGCGCTCGCGCGCTGGCAGACGCTGGTTGCAGCGCCGTTAAAGTCGGTATCGGCCCTGGCTCCATCTGTACGACTCGTATCGTAACGGGTGTGGGCGTTCCGCAGATTACCGCTGTGTCTGACGCCGTTGAAGCGCTGGAAGGCATGGGGATTCCGGTTATTGCTGACGGCGGTATCCGTTTCTCCGGCGATATCGCTAAAGCGATTGCCGCAGGTGCTTCTGCAGTGATGGTCGGTTCTATGCTGGCGGGTACTGAAGAATCCCCAGGTGAAATCGAACTTTACCAGGGCCGTTCTTACAAATCTTACCGTGGTATGGGCTCTCTGGGCGCGATGTCCAAAGGCTCTTCTGACCGTTACTTCCAGAGCGATAACGCCGCTGACAAACTGGTACCAGAAGGTATCGAAGGTCGCGTTGCGTACAAAGGTCGCCTGAAAGAGATCATTCATCAGCAGATGGGCGGCCTGCGCTCCTGTATGGGTCTGACCGGCTGTGGTACTATTGACCTGCTGCGTACGAAAGCTGAATTTGTACGTATCAGCGGTGCAGGTATCCAGGAAAGCCACGTTCACGACGTGACCATAACCAAAGAGTCCCCGAACTACCGTCTGGGCTCCTGATAATTTTCCGCGTCCAATCCCTATACTCTATGGATTTTGAGTTGCAGGAAGGCGGCAAGTCCACGAGTCTCCGGGAACATACCGGGATGAGTGGACACAGCCAACGCCCCTGCAACTTGAAAAACGACAAGTATAACCGGGCGTTTTGTTATTGTTTCACTTGCCTCGGAATTATCGTCAAATGACAGACAATATTCATAAACATCGCATTCTTATCCTCGATTTTGGGTCGCAGTACACTCAGTTAGTTGCACGTCGCGTGCGTGAGCTGGGCGTGTACTGTGAACTGTGGGCATGGGATGTTACTGAAGCACAAATCCGTGAGTTCAATCCGAGCGGTATCATTCTCTCCGGTGGGCCGGAAAGCACCACCGAAGACAACAGCCCACGCGCGCCAGAGTACGTATTCGAAGCCGGTGTTCCGGTGTTCGGCGTATGCTACGGTATGCAAACCATGGCAATGCAGCTTGGCGGCCATGTAGAAAGCTCCAGCGAGCGTGAATTTGGCTATGCGCAGGTTGAAGTGCAAACCGACAGCGCGCTGATTCGCGGCATCGAAGATGCGCTGACCGCAGACGGTAAACCGCTGCTGGACGTGTGGATGAGCCACGGCGACAAAGTGACCGCTATCCCGTCTGGCTTCGTGACCGTTGCCAGCACCGAAACCTGTCCGTTCGCCATTATGGCTAACGAAGAAAAACGCTTCTACGGCGTGCAGTTCCACCCGGAAGTGACTCACACCCGCCAGGGCCTGCGTATGCTGGAGCGTTTTGTACGCGACATCTGCCAGTGTGAAGCGTTGTGGACGCCAGAAAAAATTATCGATGACGCTGTTGCTCGTATCCGCGAACAGGTTGGCGACGATAAAGTGATCCTCGGCCTGTCCGGCGGCGTTGACTCCTCCGTGACTGCAATGCTGCTGCACCGCGCTATCGGCAAAAACCTGACCTGCGTCTTTGTCGATAACGGTCTGCTGCGTCTGAACGAAGCTCAGCAAGTGATGGACATGTTCGGTGACCATTTCGGTCTGAACATTATTCACGTTGAAGGCGAAAAACGCTTCCTCGATGCGCTGGCGGGTGAAAACGACCCAGAAGCAAAACGCAAAATCATTGGCCGCGTGTTCGTTGAAGTGTTCGACGAAGAAGCGCTGAAGCTGGAAGATGTGAAATGGCTGGCGCAGGGCACTATCTACCCTGACGTTATCGAATCTGCCGCTTCTGCGACCGGTAAAGCACACGTCATCAAATCTCACCACAATGTGGGCGGCTTGCCGAAAGAGATGAAGATGGGGCTGGTGGAGCCTCTGCGTGAACTGTTCAAAGATGAAGTTCGTAAAATTGGTCTGGAGCTGGGCCTGCCGTACGACATGCTGTACCGCCATCCGTTCCCAGGCCCAGGTCTTGGCGTTCGTGTGCTGGGCGAAGTGAAGAAAGAGTACTGCGACCTGCTGCGTCGTGCCGATGCTATCTTCATCGAAGAACTGCACAAAGCTGACCTGTACAACAAAGTGAGCCAGGCGTTCACCGTGTTCCTGCCGGTTCGCTCTGTTGGCGTTATGGGCGATGGCCGTAAGTACGACTGGGTTGTTTCCCTGCGTGCTGTTGAAACCATCGACTTTATGACCGCGCATTGGGCGCACCTGCCGTATGATTTCTTAGGCCGAGTGTCCAACCGTATCATCAATGAAGTGAATGGTATTTCTCGCGTGGTGTACGACATCAGCGGCAAACCGCCAGCGACGATTGAGTGGGAATAATTCCTCTCTTATAGCAATATCAGAAAGCCCTCTGCCATACAGAGGGCTTTTTTTATGGAAATACCCAATGCCTGTGCCAGTTAGCTAGGGGGGGTATTCGCAGACGCGTCTGGCCTTAGATAATAATATGAAGCCACTAATGCCTGTATTTTATTCTTTGTGAAAATTTTAAATTAATAGATATTTATTATATAAATTTTTTATTTTTTAAAGTTTGAATAGATAGGTTGTCGCTAAATTAGCGGTAGTTTGGGCTTATTATCATTTTTGCAGATATTATAATTAATAAATTCAATGAATGTATTTGGCCATCAGAAGAGCACAATGCTAAAAATGGCAGAGTATTATGATCCAGAACCCTTACCGAATGGTTAAACATGATGTTGTTAACCATTCGGTAAGGATTCTTGGGATAGAAAATGTCAGGGTGGGGAGGGACGATTAACGATTGTCGCTTTGCGTAGGTGGCGTTTGTTGCGGCTGGCTGCTCTGCTGGGATTCTTTCTTGTCCTGGTGGTGATACCACGCACCGATAGAAGAGTAGACGAAGCGTCCAAAGAAGAAGAGGAAACTGATAAACAAGATGATACGGATCATTCGACTGTTAAATCGGTGCCGTTTTCGTAGGCTGGTAACCTGGCTCACAAAGGGGTCCTTTAGCTATACCCATAGACGGGCGATTGCTACATTAAGGCACAGAGTGGTGCGGGGGTCAATTGTGGTGAATGTAAAAAATCGTCAGACAAAACATTAATTAATGTTATGTAAGGTATTATTCGTATTCACAAACATATAGATGAATCTGCGAAAGCGGTAAAAATAACGGTTTATTATTTTTATGTGCTTTATTTCTTGACTCACGTCAAATTTCATTTGAAGCTGATAACTAGAATCTCTCGCCTGACCCGCGAATTATCTTATTTCGCGGATTTTTGAGCCAGGTTGGATGCCTGTCTGAAAATACCCAGCAGGATTTGGGGCATCCGTTGAGCATCTATGAACGTTCATAAACTATATAGAAAATATCGCGATTGTTGGTGGGGACTTCCCCTGATATTGCCACTCCTGGCGTTACCAATTATAAAAATTGCTAATACATATACGTATGTTGGGGGCGACAAAACTTATCTTTATAATCTTCCTCTGCCTTTCATACTCTGCATGATGCTATTTTTTGGCTGGAAAGCGCTGCCGGGTCTTATCATGGGGATTGGGTGCTATCTCACGAGAGATTTTCACCTTGCCGAGAAATTTGGCATGACCTTGCAATACCTCATTCCTACCATTGTGTCATGGGGTGGCTATCAGTACTTCAACCACCAGCGATGGATGGTGTCGCACGGCGATACCCGGCTAATGGCTTATCGGCTGTTGTGGCAAATGTTTGTCCCTGCGACTTTATTTCTCTGTCTGATTCAGGTGACGGTGTATATCGGTTTATATCCAAGCCTGGGAAGCCGTGGGTGGGTATCACCGCTGACGCAGCGTAACTTGATTAACTATCAGTCTTTACTGATGGGCTATCTGACAGGCGTACCGCTGTGCTACTTACTGATTCGACTCATTCGTAACCCATTCTACTTCCGTGGTTTTTTATCGCAGGTGCGACGTGATTTTGATCCGAAGGTAAAATGGCCGGAGATGGCGGTCTGGAGCGGCGTTGTTATCGGAATATTTTCGATGCTGATGATGCCGTTGACCAAAGCCAGCACCATTTTTAGCACCAATTACACTATCTCATTACTGCTGCCAGTCATGCTGTGGGGAGCCATGCGCTTCGGCTACCGCTTTATTTCGCTAGTCTGGACATTAATGCTGATTGTCGCCATTCGCTACCATTATCACTATGTCCCGGTCAGCGAGGGATATAGCGTTCAGCTGGCGATCACCTCATCCAGCTATCTGGTGTTTTCTTTTATTATCGCCTACATGGCTACGCTCTCTAGCCGCCAACGGGCTATCCACGAACGGGTACAGCGGCTGGCGTTTATTGACCCTGTGGTGAGGCTGCCGAACATGCGCGCGCTGAACCGAGCGGTGAATAAAATGCCGTGGTCGGTGCTGTGCTTCCTGAGGATGCCGGATCTCGACGTGCTCACGCGGCATTACGGTGTCATGCTGCGTATTCACTACAAGCAGAATCTGGCGAAGTATCTTAGTGAAAGCCTGCATCCTGACGAGTTTGTGTACCAACTTGCGGGCAGCGACCTGGCCGTGCTGCTACATACTGAGTCTTACAAGCAGCGCGTTGAGGCACTTTTTGCGCAAGCCAGGCAGTTTCGCTATAGCTGGAACGGGATGCCGCTACAGCCACAGGTCGGTGTGAGCTACTGCTATATTCACTCCCCGATGCCGCATTTGCCGCTGATGTTAGGCGAGCTGAACACGGCGGCAGAGCTATCGCTGGCTACCAATCGCCCGGAAAACCTGCAACGCCGTGGCGCGCAGTATATGCAGCAGGAGCTAAAAGACAAAATTGCGATGATGGTGCGGGTACAACAGGCGCTAGAGAACGACAGTTTTTGCCTGATGGCGCAGCCGATTGTCGGTGTTCGTGGCGATGATTATCACGAAGTGCTGCTGCGAATGGTGGGGGATGACGGTGAGCTGATTTCACCGATGCTTTTTTTACCGGTGGCGCATGAGTTTGGTATGGCTTCACGTATCGACCTGTGGGTGTTGAAAAACACGTTACGCTTTATGGAAAGCCGCCGCGAGAGCAATCCAGGGATGCGCCTGGCATTGAATCTTTCACCGTTAACCGCCAGTGGACTAGGATTTTCCGCTCAGGTTGCAACGTTATTGCAGGAGCATGGTATCGAAGCATGGCAACTGGTGCTGGAAGTCACCGAAAGCCACTCGCTGATTAATCCCGAGCAGGCGCAGCGCACGCTACGCGAGCTACAAGAGTTGGGTTGTCGGGTGGCAATTGATGATTTCGGTACGGGCTATGCCAGCTATGCACGGCTCAAACATGTGAGTGCAGATATTCTCAAAATCGACGGTAGCTTTATTCGTAATATTGCGACCAGCAGCCTGGACTACCAGATTGTTTCGTCTATCTGTCATTTGGCGCGAATGAAAAGAATGCGGGTCGTGGCGGAGTATGTCGAGACAGAGGAAATTCGCGCGGCGGTGATCGCTTTGGGGATTGATTATTTGCAGGGGTTTCTCATTGGCAAGCCAGCCCCCCTGGAGGAGCTGGCGGTTTTAGAGCCGAGTGCTGATGAATCAGGCTGCGACAACCTCGTCGGGCGCACTCTCCTCGGGGATTTTTAACAGCCAGCCGGTGACGTTTTCCCAGTACTGCTGCTCTTTTTCTAAATCGAGCAGCACCAGCGCATTCTGGCTAAACCAGCCGTGCGGGAAGCACAGCGTCCAGTGGTTGGCTTCGGTTTTCAGTGTCAGCGTCGGTGGTGTCGTCGTCGCCTGACGCTGATTATTCAGCAGCACACCCAGGCGTAATAGCTGGATCATCGGCAAGAACTGCTTTTTCTTAAACAGCGTAAAGCGCGGCAGCTCATCGAGCTTAATCGCTTTACGATGGAAGCGTACCAGTGTCGCCATCAGGTATTGTTGCTCCTGATTAAAGCCCGGCAGATCACTGTTTTGCAGAATATAGGCCGAGTGGCGATGCATCCCGCTATGGTTAATACTCAGGCCGACTTCATGCAGCATTGACGCCCATTTCAGCAGCGCATTCAACTGTGGGTTACCCAGTTTAGGATTCTGCTCCAGCCACTGATCGTACATCTGCATGGTCGTTTCCAGCACGCGCTGAGCCTGTTCGCGGTCGATGTGATACTGGTTTGCCAGGCTTTGTGCGGTACGGCTGCGAACGTCCTGATGACGGAAGCGGCCTTCCATTTCATACAACACGCCTTCACGCAGTGCACCGTCGGACAGACGCAGTTCTTTAATCGCCAGCGCATCAAATACACCGCAAAGAATCGCCAGCCCTGGAATAAATACGCCTTTGCGTTCTTCCGACAGCCCAGGCAGGCTGAGTGCGCTGAAGTTTTTGCACTTCAGGACTTCTTCAACCAGCATCTCAAGGCGCTCAGGGGTAATGAAACCGTCTTTCTCGCCCATTTCGACCAGCACTTCATGTGCGGCTTTAATCGTGCCGGACGCGCCCATCGCAACGTTCCAGCCCTGAATACGGTACTGCCATGCCAACGTTTCCAGTTTTTGCACTGCCGCAAGGCGCGCGCGCTGGAAATTCTCGCGGTTAATCGTCCCGTCAGGGAAGAACTGCTGGCCGAAACTGACGCAGCCCATACGGCGGCTTTCTACCAGCTTAGGCTCAAAATCTTCACCAATCACCAGCTCCGTCGAGCCGCCGCCGATATCAATCACCAGCTTGCGGCCTTTTTCCGGCTGCGTGTGTTCAACGCCCATAAAAATCAGACGTGCTTCCTCATTCCCGGAGATGATTTCAATCGGGTAGGGGATAACTTTTTCCGCGCGCGTCAGAAATTCTCTGGCGTTAGCGGCCTGACGTAACGAGTGCGTACCCACGATACACACGCTGGATGCGGAGAACCCCTGTAAGCGTTCTGCAAACAGCGACAGGCAGCTTAGCCCGCGCTCCATGGCCTCTTCGCTCAGCATGTTGTTTTCATCCAGGCCATCGGCCAGATGAACGCGTTGTTTCAGACGGCCAATAATCTGCATTGCGCCGTCAACTACGCGCGCGATGACCATATGAAAACTGTTCGAACCGAGATCAACCGCCGCAAACTCCTGCGGTCGGGGTGCTTTGCTTTTTATTGGCATAGGTTAGTCAGGTTGTTCAAGTGATTTGATGTAATCGTAGATCGCCTGTTGTGCGCGAACTTTGCGTCGATTGCCGCGCGGAACATAGCGATTACTCAGTTCTTTATCAATAAAGCGGGCTTTCACCGTGTCGCTGAACAGAATATCAATAATATCGAGGATCCGTTGTTTAAGGCGCGGGTCGAGCAGCGGCGTCGCGACTTCAATACGGTAATCGATATTACGGGTCATCCAGTCTGCGGAGGAGAGATACACGCGTTTATCGCCGCCGTTTTCAAAAATATAGACTCTGTCGTGCTCAAGGAAACGGTCAACGATGCTGATCACGCGGATATTATCACTGATCCCGTCAAGATCGGGAATCAGAGAACACATTCCACGGATCAGGAGATTCACCTGCACGCCGGAA
>JBOFJM010000690.1:0-3548 GCA_051656825.1 Kluyvera sp. | reverse complement strand
TATTTGGGTGATGTATTTGCCAATGAGGGGGTATAAACAAAAAAATCCCGACTGTACTGGCATACAATCGGGAAGGATGTAAGTGTAAAAATATCTGATGCATAACAAAAGGCTAATAACAAGAATGATAATGGCATGGCTTAAATTAGAAATAAAGCAATTATTTTCTGATTTTCACATCCGTTTAATGAATTTAAAAGATATTATATAAATATAATTTGTATATATTCATCCATTATACGACGAATTAACCGCCAACCTGTGACAATCTGAATGCGGTCAACGGCCGCAGCATCTATTTTGCTAAAGGTTTGGCTAAGGACAAATTTGCCGAAGATCAAAAGAGCGGCACTTCATCGCCTGAATCACTTCCCAGAGGCTACCTCATGATGCTTAAATTGTTATAATGTGACGGACATCACGCCCTTGTGGGCTTGTTGTTGTCGCTATTTGTATTATCTGTGTGATGAGAGTGTTTTTTATGGAAGAAAATATGAGTCGCGGCCCCGGTGGCAAACTGGCGCTTTGGGTCTTTTACGCATTTTGCGGCTACTTTTTCTGGGCGATGGCGCACTATATATGGGTCATCAGCGATGTACAAAGCATCCCTGGTGCCACCATCGACGGAGAGATTGCCTCCACTCGCGGTAAATGGCTGGGTGCACTACTGGGATTTTCAGTGCTTAGCGTTGTCGGCTCACTGCTTGGCGGTATCGCCTGGTATACTCGCCCGCGAGCATGAACCTCATCGCTAATATTGCTATGCTGAAGGCCTGTTCTCTAACGATGGTAAAAAGAGATGAGCCTGGCAGTATGGCAGCACGATATTGAGCGTTGGTTCGATAAACATTACACCGGCGGAGATGCCTCGCATGATATTGCGCATTTCCGTCGGGTCTGGCGTACCGCACAGCACATCGCCGAGGCACAGCCGGTCAATCTTAAGGTCATTCTGCTCGCCAGCTATTTCTATGATTTAGTGAGTTTGCCGAAAAATCACCCCGATCGGGCGCGTTCCTCGCGTTTATCCGCCCAACAGACGCTGGATATTTTGGCGCGTGATTTCCCCCATTTCCCTCCTGAGTTGTACGCTGATGTGGCTCATGCTATTGAAGCGCACAGCTTTAGCGCCCAAATCTCGCCGCAAACGCTTGAGGCTAAAATTGTCCAGGACGCCGACCGTTTAGAAGCGCTGGGCGCGATTGGCTTGGCGCGTGTGTTTGCCGTTTCCGGCAGTATGAACACGGTGCTGTTTGATGCCGACGATCCCTTTGCCGATCGCCGCGCGTTAGATGATAAAGCCTATGCGCTTGACCATTTTCAGACCAAATTATTGCGCCTGCCCGCGACCATGCAAACGGCAAAAGGGCGCGAAATGGCCCAACACAATGCCGATTTCCTGGTGCAGTTTATGGCAAAACTCAGCGCCGAGTTGGCCGGTGAGCCGCTGTCGCTTGATAGCGATGTGTTACGGCGATTTGCGCCACAAGGCCACGGTGAATTGTGGTAATCTCAGGCTTATCTTTTTGTATCTGGTCAATTTTATGCAACAACGAGTCTTATTAAACGAGGTAGCCGCGACCCCGGAGCCAGATGCTCAGTCGCTGTTACAGCATATTCTGGAGATTTACAGTCTTAAGACCGTTGTGGCTGAGCTGGCTTCCGTTGGTGAACAGCACTGGAGCCCTGCTATCGTCAAACGGGTGGTTACGTTAGGCCAGGCGAATACGCGCTTGAGTGACACCGAATGCGCGCATTTGGCGGCGATGCTGCCAAAACCGCCCGCGCATCATCCGAATTATGCATTCCGCTTTGTCGATCTGTTTGCCGGTATCGGCGGTATTCGCAATGGCTTTGAAGCCATTGGCGGGCAGTGCGTATTCACCAGCGAGTGGAATAAACACGCGGTACGAACCTATAAAGCGAACTGGTACTGCGACCCGCAGGCGCACCAGTTTAATGCTGATATTCGCGACGTCACGCTCAGCAACCGGCCAGAAATTAGCGACAGCGAGGCGCACGCGCACATCCGTGCGTCTATTCCGCAGCATGATGTCTTGCTGGCAGGCTTCCCTTGTCAGCCATTCTCGCTGGCGGGGGTGTCAAAGAAGAATGCGCTGGGGCGGGCGCACGGTTTTGCCTGTGACACTCAGGGCACGCTATTTTTTGATGTAGTACGAATTATCGATGCCCGCAGACCGCCGATTTTTGTGTTGGAAAACGTCAAAAACCTCAAGAGCCACGATAACGGTAAAACGTTCCGCATTATTATGCAGACGCTGGATGAGCTGGGCTATGAAGTGTCTGATGCGGCAGAGACTGGCGCAGATGACCCGAAAATTATCGACGGGCAGCACTTTTTACCGCAGCACCGTGAGCGCATTGTGCTGGTGGGTTTTCGTCGCGATTTAGGCCTGCACAAAGGATTTACGCTGCGTGATATCCCGGCGTTTTACCCCGAGCATCGGCCGACTTTTGGCGAACTGCTTGAGCCGACGGTAGAGGCCAAATTTATTCTGACCCCGATACTGTGGAAGTATTTATACCGTTATGCGCGTAAGCACCAGGAGAAGGGCAACGGCTTTGGCTACGGGCTGGTAGACCCTACCAAAGCCAGCAGCGTCGCGCGTACCTTGTCGGCGCGTTATTACAAAGATGGCGCGGAGATCCTGGTGGATAGAGGATGGGATCGCCAGTTGGGTGAGAAAGATTTTGATGATCCGCGCAATCAACAGCGTCGCCCACGTCGCCTGACGCCGCGTGAATGTGCGCGCCTGATGGGCTTTGAGTCGCCACAGGGCTACCGTTTCCGTATTCCGGTTTCGGATACCCAGGCCTATCGCCAGTTTGGTAACTCGGTGATTGTCCCTGTCTTTGCGGCGGTGGCGCGCTTGCTGGAATCACGGATTTTGCAGGCTGTAGCGCTGCGCGATATGGATAAGCGTGATGGCGGACGTTCACGATAAGGCCACTCGCAGTAAAAATATGCGCGCCATCGGTACGCATAACACCGCCATTGAAAAACGGATGGCGGCATTGCTGGATAATCTTGGCCTGCGCTGGCAAGCGCAGGATACCAGCCTGCCAGGCCGCCCCGATTTCTCCCTCAGCGATTACCGCTGCGTTATTTTTACCCACGGTTGTTTCTGGCATCACCATGACTGCTACCTGTTTAAAGTCCCGGCGACGCGCACCGAATTCTGGTTAACCAAAATAGCTGCCAATACCGCGCGTGATGAGCGCGATATCCGTCAGTTGATAGCACTGGGATGGCGGGTGTTGGTCGTTTGGGAGTGCGCGCTGCGTGGGCGAGAAAAACTCACCGACGCTGCGCTGTGTGAACGGCTGGAAGAGTGGATCTGCGGCGGCGATGGCAGCGCGCAGATAGGGATTCAAGGCATATCGAGCCTGGCTTTTACTTCTGCGTCTGGCACGCAATAGCTACGCTTTTCGCCGGGAACAAGTATTTACCCAGCGTCACCAGCACCACGGCGGCAATAATAACGAACAGCGCCAGCCACTCAATACTCGAGAGTCGCTCACCGTTG
>JBOFJM010000689.1:0-3582 GCA_051656825.1 Kluyvera sp. | reverse complement strand
CCTGACAATAAAAAAACGGGGCGTACCAACAAAGCCATGACATTTTTTGTCTGCTTTCTGGCAGCCCTGGCTGGATTACTTTTTGGCCTGGATATCGGTGTTATTGCCGGTGCTTTACCGTTCATCACCGACGAGTTTCAAATTACCCCGCACACTCAGGAATGGGTGGTGAGCTCCATGATGTTTGGTGCGGCGGTAGGTGCTGTCGGCAGCGGTTGGCTCTCCTTCAAACTGGGACGCAAAAAAAGCCTGATGATCGGTGCGATCTTGTTTGTTGCGGGTTCACTGTTCTCCGCCGCCGCGCCAAACGTCGAAGTGCTGTTAGTTTCTCGCGTGCTGCTGGGCCTGGCGGTGGGCGTTGCCTCCTACACCGCGCCGCTGTACCTGTCTGAAATCGCGCCGGAGAAAATTCGCGGCAGTATGATTTCTATGTATCAGTTGATGATTACCATTGGTATTCTCGGCGCTTATTTGTCTGACACCGCCTTTAGCTACAGCGGCGCATGGCGCTGGATGCTGGGCGTTATCATCATCCCTGCGGTACTGCTGCTGATTGGCGTTATCTTCCTGCCAGACAGCCCACGCTGGTTTGCCGCGAAACGCCGCTTCAACGATGCCGAACGTGTACTGATGCGTCTGCGTGATACCAGCGCCGAAGCCAAACGTGAGCTGGATGAAATTCGCGAAAGCCTGAAGGTAAAACAGAGCGGCTGGGCGCTGTTTAAAGAGAACAGCAACTTCCGTCGCGCGGTGTTCCTCGGCGTGCTGCTGCAAATCATGCAGCAATTCACCGGTATGAACGTCATCATGTATTACGCGCCAAAAATCTTTGAACTGGCGGGCTACACCAACACCACCGAACAGATGTGGGGCACGGTTATTGTCGGCCTGACCAACGTGCTGGCGACCTTTATCGCCATCGGCCTGGTTGACCGCTGGGGCCGTAAACCAACGCTTGTCCTCGGCTTTATCGTGATGGCGGTAGGCATGGGCGTGCTGGGTTCGATGATGCATGTCGGCATTCACTCCGCCGCCGCACAGTACGTTGCAGTATTGATGCTGTTGATGTTCATCGTCGGTTTTGCGATGAGCGCCGGCCCGCTGATTTGGGTACTGTGCTCTGAAATTCAGCCGCTGAAAGGCCGCGATTTCGGTATCACCTGCTCGACTGCCACCAACTGGATTGCGAACATGATTGTTGGCGCCACCTTCCTGACCATGCTCAACTCGCTCGGCAGCGCCAACACCTTCTGGGTTTACGGCGGCCTGAACGTGCTGTTCATCATCCTGACTCTGTGGCTGATTCCTGAAACCAAAAATGTCTCTCTGGAGCACATTGAACGTAACCTGATGCAGGGCCGTCCGCTGCGCGAAATTGGCGCCCGCGACTAACCTGGCAACGCGTCCTCCCGCCCGGGAGGACGCTTCCTCTTGCACCACCTCGCTTCTCGCTTTATTCTCAGCCGCTATGAAAAGCCCTCGAATTCCTATCACCCTCCAACAGAATGTCATGCGCTGCCTGCGGGAAAAACTCGCCCAGGCAAACCAGGCGCTGGGCCGCGACTACCCAGAACCGAAGCTGGTTTATCAGCAGCGCGGCACTTCGGCGGGTACGGCGTGGCTTCAACAGTATGAAATTCGCCTGAATCCAGTGCTGTTACAGGAAAACCAGCAGGCCTTTATTGATGAAGTTGTGCCGCATGAGCTGGCGCACCTGCTGGTATGGAAACACTTTGGGCGCAAAGCGCCACACGGCAAAGAGTGGAAATGGATGATGGAGAGCGTGCTCGGCGTACCCGCGCGCCGCACGCATCAGTTTGAGCTAACGTCCGTGCGCACCAACACCTTCCCCTATCGTTGCCGTTGCCAGCAGCATCAGCTTACCGTGCGCCGCCATAATCGCGTCGTTCGCGGTGAAGCAACATACCGCTGTGTACGCTGCGGTGAGCCATTAGTTGCAGAAATGTAACCATCGGAAATAACAGGAAGTTTTACGATCTAACTGATTGCATCTGACAACCACATTCGTTACGTTGCGAACCTGTTTTGAGATGGAGTTCGTGATGTACCGTAAATTATCTTTTGCCGCCGCTTTCCTCGCGGCGGCGCTTTCTGGCTCGGCGCTGGCTGAAGGCATCAACAGTTTTGCTCAGGCAAAAACAGCGGGTGTAAAGGTTAACAGCGACGTTCCCGGCGATTTCTACTGCGGCTGTAAAATCAACTGGCAGGGCAAAAAAGGCGTTATCGATCTGGAGTCATGCGGCTATAAAGTGCGTAAAAACGAAAACCGCGCCAGCCGCGTTGAATGGGAGCACGTGGTTCCGGCATGGCAGTTCGGCCACCAGCGCCAGTGCTGGCAGGATGGCGGCAGAAAGAACTGCGCCAAAGACCCGGAATACCGCAAGATTGAAAGCGATATGCATAACCTGCAACCCGCCGTTGGCGAGGTGAACGGCGACCGTGGCAACTTCATGTACAGTCAGTGGAACGGCGGCGAAGGCCAGTACGGCCAGTGCGCCATGAAGGTTGACTTTAAGGGCAAAGTGGCCGAGCCGCCAGAGCGTTCACGCGGGGCGATTGCCCGCATCTACTTCTATATGCGCGACCAATATCATCTGACCCTTTCCCGCCAGCAAACCCAGCTATTCAACGCCTGGAACAAAATGTATCCAGTCAGCAGTTGGGAGTGCGAACGCGACCAGCGTATCGCCAAAATTCAGGGCAACCATAATCCTTATGTGTTGCAGGCTTGCCTGGCGCAAAAGAGCTAACCTACACTAGCGGCAATCGTTAATTCTCCGCAGCCCCCTTCTTCGCGGAAGGGGGAATTTCGCTGCGCAACCTATGGAATTCAGACTATGCGCATCCCTCGCATTTATCATCCACAAGCTATCACCGTCGGTACGCAAATCCCGCTGAGCGACGATGCCGCCAACCACGTTGGCCGTGTCCTGCGCATGGGCAAAGGCCAGGCCATTCAGCTATTTGATGGTAGCAATCAGGTTTTCGACGCCGTCATCACACAGGCTGACAAGAAAAATGTCATCGTCGAGATTGAGCGCGGCACGCTCGACAACCGCGAATCGCCGATCCATATTCATCTGGGCCAGGTGATGTCGCGCGGCGATAAAATGGAATTCACCATCCAGAAATCGATTGAACTGGGTGTAAGCCTCATTACGCCACTTTTTTCTGAGCGCTGCGGCGTTAAACTGGATGCTGAGCGTCTGAACAAGAAGCGCCAACAGTGGCAAAAAATCGCCATTGCCGCCTGTGAACAGTGTGGGCGTAACCAGGTTCCGGAAATTCGCCCGGCGATGAATGTCGAAGAGTGGTGTGCCGAGCAGGATGACGCGCTGAAGCTGAACCTGCATCCGCGCGCCAGCGCCAGTATTAACACTCTGCCGTTACCGGTTGAGCGCGTGCGTTTGCTGATTGGCCCGGAAGGCGGCCTGTCGGCGGATGAAATCGCCATGACCGCACGCTACCAGTTTACTGATATCCTGTTGGGGCCTCGCGTTTTGCGCACTGAGACTACTGCACTCACCGCTATCACCGCGCTACAGGTGCGTTTTGGCGATT
>JBOFJM010000688.1:0-2671 GCA_051656825.1 Kluyvera sp. | reverse complement strand
CGCCATTTTCCAGCCACCGCGCCACATCACCGGTGCGGTACATCCGCTCACCAGGCGCAAATGGGTCGGCGATAAAGCGGCTGGCGGTGAGATCCGGGCGACCTAAATAGCCCTGCGCCAACTGAATGCCGGTGAGGTATAAATCCCCCGCGACGCCGAATGGTACTGGGCGCATCATCGCATCGAGGATCCGCAGGCCGGTATTCCACACCGGATAACCAATAGGCACGCTGTTGCCGCTCACTGCCGCCAGCGCTACGCCATAGGCCGGATACCAACTGACATCCACCGCCGCTTCCGTTGGGCCATACAGATTGTGTAACGGCACGTGGGTCAGCACTTCCCATTCGCGACACAGCGCGGTTGGCAGCGCTTCACCACTGCAAAATACCTGGCGTAACGAGCAGCAGTTCGCGGCCGTTTCTGGCGTGAGCGAGGCGACAAACGCCGCCAGCATTGAGGGCACAAAGTGGGTGGTCGTCACGCCATATTCCGCGAAGAAACGCTGCATGGCTAACGGGTCGCGGTGCGCTTCAGGCTCCGCCATCACCAGGCTTGCTCCGGTGATAAACGGCCACCAAAATTCCCACACCGACACGTCAAAACTGCACGGCGTTTTTTGCGCCACCACGTCCCGCTCGCTTAGCGGATAGCGATCCTGCATCCACAGCAGGCGGTTAACGATCGCTTCATGACCCACCATCACCCCTTTTGGCCTGCCGGTAGAGCCGGAGGTAAAGATGATGTACGCCGTCTGCTCTGGCAGCGTTAACCCCAGCGGCTGAGCGTCTCTCGCCGCGAGCGGGGCGTTCAGACACAGGCTTTCGCACTGTGGGAAACGGTGCTGTTGGTCGTCGGAGGTTATCAGCAGCGACGGGCGCGCGTCCTCCAGCATCATGTGCAGACGGTCGTCCGGGTAGCCAGTATCCAGCGGCAGCCAGGCGGCTCCCGCTTCGACAATCGCATGGAGCGCCAGCGTCAGAAATACCGAGCGCGGCAACGCAACGGCGACGCTATCGCCGGGCTGTACGCCACGCTGGCGTAACAATTGCGCCAGCGCGACGACCTGCTGGCGCATTTCGCGGTAGGTAAAACGGTACTGCGCGTCCACCAGCGCGATGGCATTAGGGGTTTTCGCCGCCTGCTCGGCCACCAGTGAGCTTAACGTCGCGCGCGGTAATTCGTGCTGGGTGGCATTGATTTGCGCCAAACGCTGATATTCATCGGCAGACAATAGCTCGGCATCGGCACAGCTTAGCGCCGGATTATCGGCGAACTGCTGCAATAATGCAGTTAAACGGGCGATATGCTGGCGTAAAATCACTTCATCGTAACGTTGCTGATTTGCCAGGATTTCCAGCGACAGGCCGCCGTCTTCATCCGGGAATAGCGCCAGCTCAAGGTCGTTCACCTGCCCGGTCGCCAGCGTGTGCGTTACCGCAACAACGTCGTCGAACGCGAGGCGATAATCAAACATTTTGACGTTAAATACGGGGCCAAACAGCGCTTCATCACCCGCCGCTTTCCCCGCATCACGCACGATTTGTTCGGCATCGTAACGCTGATGGCGGCGCATTTTTTTCAACTGCCCCGACAACCGTAACGCCAGCTCAGCCAGCGTTTCCTGGCCGTTAAGCGTCACCGCCAGCGGCAACACGTTCAACACCGGCCCAGTGGCGGTCAGCGCCGCAGAACCCATTCGGCGCATAAAAATAAAGCCAGCGGCATAATCACTGCGTCCACACAAACGCCCCAGCCATAGCGCGGCGAGCGCCAGCGCTAAATCCGCAGGCTGGCATTGCGGCGCTGCCGCCGTGATGCGCGCGAACGTCCGACGGTCGGCGCTCAGTTTCAGCCGCCAAATGGCAGTGCTTGTCGCCCGCCCCGGTAACGGTGCGGATGATAACGAGGCCGGAGACGGCAAGGCATTGCGCTGCTCGGCCCAGAAGGTTTTATCGCGCTGGCAGGTTTCGCTTTCGCGATAACGCAGATACTCCTCCACAACGTCGGCAAACGGCGTAAAGGCCGATTCCGGCGTCGCTTCACCGCGCTGCCAGGCCTGGTAAATCAGGCTTATCTGGCGGGTAATCGCCGGGAAGCTAAAGCCGTCCACCAGCAGGTGGTGATAGCGCTGATACCAGAACCAATGGTTATCGCCCACCTGGAAAAGTTGATGACAAAACAGCGGGTTGCCGCTATCAACGCGCGAGTTTTTCGCCAGGTCGGCATTCATTAAGGCTAACGCGGCCTGCTGCGGGTCTGCCTCAGTGCGCAGGTCATGGCAGGCTGGCGGCGCAATCACCATGCTCTCGTCCACCCACTGCCACACTTCGCCATGCTCTTCGCTAAAGCGCATTCGCAGCGTGTCGGCTTGCATCATGCCGGTGGCGATGGCGCGCGCCAGCAGTGCGCCGTCGATGTTGCCTTTCAGTTCAACATAGTGCGCCACGCTCCAGGCGTTCGGCAGGGTTGAGAGCGTTTCCGCCATCCAGATCCCCGGTTGAGCGGCTATCAGCGGTAAACGGTTGCTCATGCGCGGCCTCCCGTGGCGACAAACGCGCTGGGAGTCAGCGTCGTCCAGTGGGCAGACAGACAGGCGTTACACGCCTCCAGCGGCTGTGGCTCGCAGACGACAGTCCAACCCGCAGGCAGCGAACAGTGCTGAGGCCAG
>JBOFJM010000687.1:0-1748 GCA_051656825.1 Kluyvera sp. | reverse complement strand
GGCGATACTAAAAGTAGAAATCCCCTTAACTGAAAAGCATTAGGCTGATGCCCCCATTTTTCTACCCTTTAGCGTTTACCAACCACACACATCATGCTCATTTTCAGTGTCGTAGGCGCGAACGGTATTGACCAAATCTTTGACGACTTCCGCCGCGACATCGGGAACCAGCAGCTCCATTGGTGTCTCTGTTTCATAATCAACAGAAATGCCATTGCTGTTATTGGTGACAGTCACCGTATAGGTTGCCTTAGCCATATTATTGCCCCTTATGTGAATTGACGACTTTGCCCAAACCGGTTCCTTCCAGTGTGGCATCGGGGTCGGCGAAGAAGTCGATATTAAAATAGGTATCGTCCGTCAGCAGTTCAATGCGATGCCATTTTTGCGGCGGAGAAATGCCAAAAGAGCCTGCTTCGATGACCAATTCAACGTCTGGCTCTGTCGCATCACCATCCGGGAAACCAAAATAACGCACCGCGCCTTGCATCACCGAAAGGCGGCCATAAACGTGGGCCTTAGTGTTGTGATGGGTAAACAGGGCTTTCGGCGCAGTATCTTTGTTCCAGAACGGGGTTGAGCGAGAGTGAACAAAATGTTCAGGAATACGTAACATAGATGGCTCCTTACTCCAGAACCGGGTGGTTCTATAGCGATTTCAGCACATCAGCTTCGACAAAGAAGTCGATGTTAAACACGGTGTCGTCGGTCATTGTCTCGATGTAGTGCCACTTCTCTGGCGGAAATACGCCAAAGTGACCGGCGTGGATTATCAGTTCACTATCTGGCTCTGGCGACGTCTCAGAGGCGAAACCAAGATAGCGAATGGCGCCCTGGTGAACGGACAGGCGCGGGTAAACGCCTGGGCGTGTTCCTTTATCCAAATGACGCTGAAAAATACCGGCAGGTGCGGTGTCTTTGTTCCAAAACGGTGTGGAACGGGTATGAATGCAACTTTGCGGAATGCGTAGCATGTTTTCCCCCTTACGTTGAAAGTATTAAAGCACAAATCACTTTCGCTGTTTATCGGAAATTGCATTTATAATGCATCTTTTGATGTTGGTTAAATATTTGTTCAATAAAAAAGAATAAATGTGTTTTTAATGAAACAAAAATATTCAAATTGTTCTTCGGTAATGTTACAACTACGGCAGTATATGGTGATATCTGCGTCGGGAGGATGCGATGATTCTGGAAAAACTGCGGACGCCAAACGGCAAGAAATTCCTGCTGTCCGCTTTTGTTATATTCACTATTGCCGTCGCGGTAGTGGGGCGCGCAACGTTTGGTGGAGTGGTGAGTGAATATAATTTGCCGTACTCCGAGTGGACGACCAGCATGTTTGTGCTGCAAGGCGCGATGGTGATGGTGTATAGCTCAATCTTCACCGTGCTGTTTTCTATCCCGCTGGGCTTCCTGCTTTTAGGCCCCGATAACGCGCAGTAATCCACGCCAGGCGAGCATTCGTCTCGCCTGCGTCAAACCCTATTGCCATTCAGGCAAAGACCTGAGACGATCAAATTCCTGCTTACGAGAGATATCATCCATAATGATCCTGATACGTGATGAAACGTACGGTGATGATTATGCTGACGGCGTGGGTGGCTTTTCAGAGCGTTAACCCGGTCAGTATGGGGTGGTAGTGAGAATTATTCAGGATAGTCTACGTAAGAAACAGGCGTTATTGGCATCGGCAGCGGTCACTTTTCTATTGATCTGCCTCACCATTTTATTCTTGTATCAGCGCA
>JBOFJM010000686.1:0-2937 GCA_051656825.1 Kluyvera sp. | reverse complement strand
ATACCGCTCAGGCAAAAGATAAAATGGATGCATGGCTGTCTGGCCCGAACGCCAACAAAATTGAAGTGGTGATTGCCAACAACGATGCGATGGCAATGGGCGCGGTTGAAGCGCTGAAAGCACACAATAAGAGCAGCATTCCGGTGTTCGGCGTTGATGCGCTGCCAGAAGCGCTGGCGCTGGTGAAATCTGGCGCGATGGCCGGAACCGTGCTGAACGATGCTAACAACCAGGCGAAAGCAACGTTCGATCTGGCGAAAAACCTGGCTGACGGTAAAGCCGCCGCTGAAGGCACTAACTGGAAGATTGAAAACAAAATCGTCCGTGTACCGTATGTCGGCGTCGATCAGTCAAACCTTAGCGAATTTATCGGTAAGTAATTTAAAAATATAGGGGGCGCAGGCCCCCTACATACTGACGCAGAAATATCGCAGCCAGGTACAATTATGGACAACAATAATAGAGCGTCGTCAGGTGAATTCTTGTTGGAAATGAGTCAAATCAACAAGTCATTCCCCGGCGTAAAAGCTCTCGATAATGTTAACCTGAAAGTTCGTCCGCACTCTATCCATGCCTTAATGGGAGAGAACGGTGCGGGTAAATCAACGTTATTAAAATGCCTGTTTGGGATCTATCAAAAAGATTCCGGCAGTATTCTCTTCCAGGGGAAAGAAATTGATTTCCATTCGGCGAAAGAAGCGCTGGAAAATGGGATTTCAATGGTGCACCAGGAATTAAACCTGGTATTACAACGTTCGGTCATGGACAACATGTGGCTGGGGCGTTATCCCACCAAAGGTATGTTTGTCGATCAGGACAAAATGTATCGCGATACCAAAGCCATTTTTGATGAGCTGGATATTGATATCGACCCGCGCGCCCGCGTTGGCACGTTATCGGTTTCGCAGATGCAGATGATTGAAATAGCTAAAGCCTTCTCCTATAACGCGAAAATTGTGATTATGGATGAGCCAACGTCTTCGCTAACGGAAAAAGAGGTGAACCACCTGTTCACGATTATCCGTAAGCTGAAAGATCGCGGCTGCGGCATTGTTTATATCTCGCATAAAATGGAAGAGATTTTCCAACTGTGCGATGAAATTACCGTTCTGCGCGATGGTCAGTGGATTGCCACCCAGCCGCTGGAAGGGCTGGATATGGACAAAATCATCGCCATGATGGTTGGGCGCTCGCTGAATCAGCGCTTCCCAGACAAGCACAACACGCCGGGCGAGGTGATTCTCGACGTTCAGCATCTGACGTCGCTGCGCCAGCCGTCCATTCGCGATGTGTCATTCCAATTGCGTAAAGGTGAAATCCTCGGTATTGCCGGGCTGGTGGGGGCAAAGCGCACCGATATCGTTGAAACGCTGTTTGGCGTGCGCGAAAAGTCGGGCGGCACAATTACGCTGCACGGCAAGAAAATTAATAACCATAATGCCAACGAAGCTATTAATAACGGTTTTGCGTTAGTTACCGAAGAACGCCGCTCAACGGGGATTTACGCCTATCTGGATATTGGTTTTAACTCGTTAATTTCCAATATTAAAAGTTATAAAAATAAAATGGGGCTGTTGGATAATTCGCGCATGAAGAGTGATACCCAGTGGGTTATTGACTCGATGCGGGTTAAAACGCCGGGCCACCATACTCAGATTGGTTCATTGTCGGGCGGTAATCAGCAAAAGGGTGATTATCGGACGCTGGTTGTTAACTCAGCCAGAAATTCTCATGCTGGATGAACCGACTCGCGGTATTGATGTTGGCGCAAAATTTGAAATTTATCAGTTAATCGCCGAACTGGCGAAGAAAGGTAAAGGGATCATTATTATTTCTTCGGAAATGCCTGAGCTGCTGGGAATTACTGACCGCATCCTTGTCATGAGCAATGGCTTGGTTGCCGGGATTGTAGAAACAAAAACAACAACGCAAAACGAAATTCTCCGTCTTGCGTCATTGCACCTTTAAGAGCAGGGGCTCGACATGAGTACGTTAAATAAAAAAAGCTTTCTGACTTATCTGAAAGATGGCGGTATTTACGTCGTTCTTTTGGTTCTGCTGGCGATTATTATTATCCAGGATCCTACTTTCTTAAGTTTGCTGAACCTCAGTAATATTCTGACCCAGTCTTCGGTGCGTATTATTATCGCGCTAGGGGTGGCTGGGTTGATTGTCACGCAGGGGACAGATCTTTCCGCAGGGCGCCAGGTGGGCCTGGCAGCGGTAATTGCGGCAACGCTGCTGCAATCAATGGAGAACGCCAACAAGGTGTTCCCGGAAATGGCGACCATGCCGATAGCGGTGGTGATTCTGATTGTCTGTGCCATCGGGGCGGTGATTGGGCTTATCAACGGCATTATTATCGCCTACCTGAATGTGACGCCGTTTATTACCACGCTGGGCACGATGATTATCGTTTATGGGATTAACTCCCTGTACTACGACTTTGTGGGCGCATCGCCTATTTCCGGTTTTGACAGCGGCTTTTCGACCTTCACCCAGGGGTTTATTGCACTCGGGACGTTCCGGCTGTCGTACATTACGTTCTATGCGCTGATTGCTGTCGCCTTCGTGTGGATCCTGTGGAACAAAACCCGCTTTGGTAAAAATATTTTTGCCATCGGCGGTAACCCAGAAGCCGCGAAAGTTTCAGGGGTCAACGTAGGGCTGAATTTGCTGGTAATTTATGCGCTTTCCGGTGTGTTCTACGCTTTTGGTGGGATGCTGGAAGCAGGCCGTATCGGCTCGGCGACCAACAACCTCGGCTTTATGTATGAGCTGGATGCTATCGCGGCCTGTGTGGTCGGCGGGGTTTCGTTTAGCGGCGGCGTCGGGACGGTATTCGGTGTGGTCACCGGTGTGATTATTTTCACCGTCATCAACTATGGCCTGACGTACATCGGCGTGAATCCGTACTGGCAGTACATTATCAAAGGG
>JBOFJM010000685.1:0-10226 GCA_051656825.1 Kluyvera sp. | reverse complement strand
ACAACCCCAGCGCAATCAGCCAAATGGCGTTCAGCGGTGTCACCAGCAGGTGATAATGCACCAGCGACAGGCTCCCCATAACCGGAAGGCCATGTACCAGCACCTGCACCCCGGCCAGCGCCGCGCACAGGCTGCCCAGCGCGCCGCCGACACCGGCAACCACGCCGCTCAGCGAGCGGTTAAACGACAGCAAAAAGGACAGCACGGCGGCGGCGGTAAACCATGCCACTGCGCTATTGATTAACGTCATCACGCTCATTTCGCCTCTCCTTGTTGCGCCTGAAACAGCGACAGATCGCCTAAGTCAGTGTTGAAGGTCAGCTCACGTTTGCGCTTGCTGACGCGGGCGATGTCCATGTTGTTCACCAGGTGCAGCGCTTTGGTTGGGCAAGTA
The DNA here is from genome assembly GCA_051656825.1 of Kluyvera sp. Lineage (GTDB taxonomy): Bacteria > Pseudomonadota > Gammaproteobacteria > Enterobacterales > Enterobacteriaceae > Kluyvera. The sequence goes on along the minus strand of JBOFJM010000685.1, from coordinate 9,832 downwards.
CGAATACAGGCCGGGCCTTGTTCGTCGAAATGACACAGGTCGCACTTCACGGCGATGGCACGTACGCCCGGAACCCAGTCCAGCAGCGTACTGACGCGCGCGGGAGCCGGTGGCGCAGGCAGCGCTTTTGGCGTGTTAGCATTCGCCGGGATATCCAGCGGGCGGCTGCCAGAAAATTCGATTGCCCCAAATGGGCAGGCAATCCCGCACAGTTTGCAGCTCACGCACAGGCTCTCATTAAGCTGTACCGCGCCATCCACACGGGTAATCGCATTTACCGGGCAAACCCCGGCGCACGGCGCGTCTTCACAGTGGTGACACATCTGTGGCGCGGATTCTTTTTCATTGAGCATTACTCTAAGCCGTGGCATGGATTGCAGGCCGTGTTGGCGATGCGTTTCCGCACAGGCCGCTTCACAGGTGCGGCAACCGATACAAACGGTAGAGTCAGCAATTACAAAACGATTCACCAGGTCTTCCTCAGGTGACAGTCATTTTTGACGAAATCATGCAGAGCAAGTGTCATTTCGACACCCCTCGACACACCGGTATTTCAGGCGAGAGATGCCTGATGAGGTTCACGCGCCAGCAGGGAAAAATTCACTGGGCTATCGCTCTCAAGCGCCGCATACAGGGTCTCGTATACGGGCGAAATTTTTTCCAGGTAATGCTCCAGTACCTGCTCGCGGTCGCGGATATTGACGCTGTCGTCGATAAAGCCGTTAGCGCTCAGTTCAGCGTGTGCAACGCATTCTTTATTCAGGCCATCGCGCGTTTCCACGTAGTACTCAACGGTGTGGCTGTTAAAGCCGTCGGCCAGGCTTACGGACACCACAAAGTGTTCGAACAGCACAAAGCTCAACTCTTTCTCTGGTGCGCAGTTCATGGCGTGATGCAAACGCGCTTTTGATAACGTGATCCCCTGAACCAGAGAGTTACAGTACACACGCCATTGGTCCTGATGGCGGCGGTGACGATCGGCGATATAGTCGGCCTTCTCGCTAATTTCCCAAATAGTCATGTCGGTTACCCGGTTAATAGAAACACGCTACCTAAGCACTTTTCATGCCATGTTTTTAACTAAATGATTTTAAACATTTTTACTGTTACGACATGGCGATAGTGACATGTCATTTCGTCATTGCGACATCGTCATCGACAGTCTTTGCCGCCGTTTTTGAATCTCTGGCATCGTTATTGCATTAATCACACGTATGACGAAAACAGGAGGCCTCATGCACGAAATTACGCTCTGCCAGAGAGCGCTGGAAATAGTCGAACAACAGGCGCAACAGAACGGCGCGAAACGCGTCACTGGCGTCTGGATCAAGGTCGGCGCGTTTTCTTGCGTAGAGACCAGCGCGATGACCTTTTGTTTTGATCTGGTGTGCCGAGGCACGCTGGCTGAAGGCTGTGAACTGCATGTCGAGGAGCAAGAAGCAGAATGCTGGTGTGAACCCTGTCAGCAGTACGTTCAACTGGTGTCAGTACACGTACGACGCTGCCCGCACTGCAACAGCGACAAGCTGCGCATCGTCGCCGACGACGGTTTACAGATTCAGCGAATTGAAATTGATCAGGAGTAAAGTATGTGTACCACCTGTGGTTGTGCCGAAGGTAACCTCTATATAGAGGGCGACGAACGTAACCCGCACTCGCTGTTTCGCAGCACCCCCTTCGCACCGGCAGGCCGTCCGGCACTGTCGATTACCGGCGTCAGAACGCAAGAATTTCAACCGCAGCGCGCGGATAACGGCGACCTGCACTACGGTCACGGCGAAGCCGGAACCCACGCCCCGGGCATGAGCCAGCGCCGGATGCTGGAAGTTGAAATCGACGTGCTGGATAAAAATAACCAGATTGCCGCCCGTAACCGCGCGCGCTTTGCCGCCCGCGAACAGCTGGTATTGAACCTGGTTTCCAGCCCTGGCTCCGGTAAAACCACGCTGCTGAGTGAAACCCTGATGCGCCTGAAAGCGCGAGTTTCCTGTGCGGTGATTGAAGGCGACCAGCAAACGGTTAACGACGCGGCGCGTATTCGCGCCACCGGCACACCGGCCATTCAGGTGAACACCGGTAAAGGCTGCCACCTTGACGCCCAGATGATTGCCGACGCCGCACCGCGCCTGCCACTTGAGAGCAACGGCATTCTGTTTATTGAAAACGTCGGCAACCTGGTTTGCCCGGCGAGCTTCGACCTCGGCGAGCGCCATAAAGTGGCGGTACTTTCGGTCACCGAAGGCGAAGACAAGCCGCTGAAATATCCGCATATGTTCGCGGCGGCATCGGTCATGCTGCTGAACAAAATCGACCTGCTGCCGTACCTCAACTTTGACGTAGAGAAGTGTATTGCCTGCGCACGTGAGGTTAACCCGACTATCGACATCATCCTGCTTTCCGCCACCAGCGGAGAAGGCATGGACGAGTGGCTGAACTGGCTGGAGGCACAACGATGTGCATAGGCATTCCGGGGCAAATTTCCTCGATTGATGGCGTCCAGGCGAAAGTCGATGTCTGCGGCATTAAGCGCGACATAGACCTGACGCTGGTTGGCGCGGTGGATGAACACGGTCAGCCGCGTATTGGCCAATGGGTGCTGGTGCACGTCGGTTTCGCCATGAGCATCATTAATGAAGAAGAAGCGCGCGACACGCTGGCGGCGCTGGAAAATATGTTTGAAGTCGAGCCGGACGTCGGCGCGCTGCTGTACGGTGAGGAACGGTAATGCGTTTTGTTGATGAGTACCGCGCGCCGGAACAGGTTATGCAGCTAATCGCACACCTCAAATCCCGCGCCAAACTGTTGGCTTATACCGCCGAGCGCCCACTGCGCATCATGGAAGTGTGCGGCGGACACACACATGCCATTTTTAAATTCGGCCTGGATCAGTTGCTGCCAGATAACATCGAGTTTATCCACGGGCCAGGTTGCCCGGTGTGCGTGTTACCGATGGGACGCATCGACACCTGTATTGAAATCGCCAGCCATCCAGAGGTGATTTTCTGCACTTTCGGCGACGCCATGCGTGTGCCGGGGAAAAACGGCTCGTTGACGCAGGCGAAATCACGCGGCGCGGATATCCGCATCGTTTATTCGCCGATGGACGCCTTAAAGCTGGCGCAGCAGAACCCAGAACGCAAAGTGGTATTCTTCGGTTTAGGCTTCGAAACCACTATGCCGACCACCGCGATTACGCTGCAACAGGCGAAAGCGCACAACGTCAGCAACTTCTTCTTTTTCTGCCAGCATATTACACTTATCCCGACGCTACGCAGCCTGCTCGACCAGCCGGACAACGGCATCGACGCCTTTCTCGCCCCCGGGCATGTCAGTATGGTGATTGGCACTCATGCCTACGGTTTTATCGCCAGCGACTATCATCGCCCGCTGGTGGTGGCAGGCTTTGAGCCGGTGGATTTGCTGCAAGGCGTGAACATGCTGGTGGAGCAAAAAATTGCCGACGACAGCCGCGTCGAGAACCAGTATCGCCGCGTAGTGCCGGACGACGGCAACCTACTGGCGCAACAGGCCATTGCGGAGGTGTTTGCGGTTAAGGGCGACAGCGAATGGCGCGGGCTGGGTTTAATTAACGACTCCGGCGTGCAACTTACCCCCGACTATCACGCTTTTGATGCCGAAGCGCACTTTAAACCGCAGCCGCAGCGCGTTTGCGACGACCCGCGCGCCCGCTGTGGCGACGTGCTCACAGGACGCTGCAAGCCACATCAATGCCCGCTATTCGGTGCGACCTGCAACCCACAAAGCGCCTTTGGCGCGCTGATGGTGTCGTCTGAAGGCGCGTGCGCCGCATGGTATCAATATCGCAGTCAGGAAGCAGAAGCATGAAAAGTATCCAGTTAGCCCACGGCAGTGGCGGCCAGGCCATGCAGCAGTTGATCGACGGCCTGTTTATGAAAGCCTTTGCCAACCCGTGGCTGGCAGAACAAGAAGACCAGGCGAGGCTGTCACTGGCATCATTAACCGCCCACGGCGACCGTCTGGCGTTCTCGACTGACAGCTATGTCATCGACCCGCTATTCTTTCCTGGCGGGAATATCGGTAAACTGGCGGTCTGCGGCACAGCTAACGATGTTGCCGTCAGTGGCGCAATCCCTCGCTACCTCTCCTGCGGGTTTATTATCGAAGAGGGGTTAGAGATGGAAACCCTCGAAGCGGTAGTCAACAGTATGGCAGCAACCGCAAAAGCGGCAGATATCGCCATCGTGACCGGCGACACCAAAGTGGTCGGGCGCGGCGCAGCGGATAAGCTGTTTATCAACACCGCAGGCATGGGCGCGATTCCCGCCGATATTCACTGGGGCGCCGCCACGCTAACGCCAGGCGACGTGCTGATTGTCAGCGGTACGCTGGGCGACCCCGGCGCGACTAGCCTCAATTTGCGTGAACAGCTCGGCCTGGATGGCGAGTTGATGAGCGACTGTGCGGTGCTAACGCCGCTGATTCAGCGTCTGCGGCCAATTTCTGGTGTCAAAGCGCTGCGCGATGCCACCCGTGGCGGCGTCAACGCGGTGGCGCACGAGTTTGCCGCCACCTGCGGCTACGGGATTGAAATCCACGAACAATCGCTACCGCTGAAAGATGCGGTGCGCGGCGTGTGCGAATTATTGGGGCTTGACGCACTTAACTTTGCCAATGAAGCTAAACTGGTGATTGGCGTAAGCCGCGAAGCCGCCGACGAAGTGCTTGCCGCACTACATGCCCATCCTTTAGGGGCGGATGCCGCTATTATCGGCGAGGTTACCGAACGCCGAGGAGTACGCGTTGCCGGATTGTACGGCGTGAAGCGGACATTGGATCTTCCCCATGCCGAGCCGCTTCCCCGAATTTGTTAACAGGCCGCTGAAAGCCTGAACGTTAATTATTATTATTTTATCGCATCTTTTAAGGTGCATTGTGGGCAAGTTACATGTCGTATACACCGATGGGCGATCTCGGCCAGCAAAGGCTTTTTGATATTACCCGGACACTTCTCCAACAACCTGACTTAGCTGCGCTTAGCGAAACGCTGGCGCAGTTGGCAAAACAATCAGCCCTGGCTGACAGCGCGGCCATCATCCTGCTGCAACCGGGGAATCACCGCGCGAGCTATCACGCCACGCCGGAAAGCACGACACCGCATACCAGTGAAGACGACAACCTGCTGGCCAACGGCCCGGTAAGACGTCTGCTGTCACGCCCCGACGCGCTGCATTGCAGCTATAACGAATTTAGCGAAGCCTGGCCTCAACTGGCGCACAGCGGCTTGTATCGCCCGTTCGGCCACTACTGCCTGCTGCCGCTGGCGGCAGAGGGGCGCATCTTTGGCGGCTGTGAGTTTATTCGCCAGGACGACCGCCCGTGGACGGAAAAAGAGTACCAGCGCCTGCATACCTTCACGCAGATTGTCGCGGTGGTGACTGAGCAAATTCAAAGCCGAGTCACCAACAACGTTGACTACGATTTGCTGTGCAGCGAGCGGGATAACTTCCGTATTCTGGTTGCCATCACCAACGCCGTGCTGTCGCGCCTGGACATGGACGAACTGGTCAGCGCGGTAGCCAAAGAGATTCACTACTACTTCAATATCGACGCCATCAGCGTGGTGCTGCACAGCAACCGCAAAGGCAAGCTCAATATCTACTCGACGCACTACATCGACGTTAACGACCCCGTGCACGACCAGAGCGAAGTCAACGAGTCTGGCACGCTGACCGAGCGGGTGTTTAAGAGCAAAGAAATGCTGATGCTCAATCTCAACGAGCAGGACAAACTCGCCCCGTACGAGCGCCAGCTATTTGAGATGTGGGATGACAAAATCCAGACGCTGTGCCTGCTGCCGTTGATGTCTGGCGACAAAATGCTGGGCGTATTGAAACTTGCCCAGTGCGATGAAAAAGTCTTTTGCGCCGCCAACCTCAAGCTGTTGAAACAGATTGCCGAACGCGTGGCGATTGCCGTCGATAACGCCCTCGCCTATCAGGAAATTCATCGCCTGAAAGAGCGGCTGGTGGATGAAAACCTGGCGTTAACCGAGCAGCTTAATAATGTCGATGGCGAGTTTGGCGAAATCATCGGTCGCAGCGAAGCGATGTTCAACGTGCTCAAGCAGGTTGAAATGGTCGCGCCCAGCGACAGCACGGTGCTGATTCTTGGTGAAACCGGAACCGGTAAAGAGCTGATTGCGCGCGCCATTCACAACCTGAGCGGGCGCAACAGCCGCCGAATGGTCAAGATGAACTGTGCGGCAATGCCCGCAGGCCTGCTGGAAAGCGACCTGTTCGGTCACGAACGCGGGGCGTTTACCGGCGCCAGCGCTCAGCGTATTGGGCGTTTTGAGTTGGCAGATAAAAGCTCGCTGTTCCTCGACGAAGTGGGCGATATGCCGCTGGAGCTACAGCCCAAACTGCTGCGCGTACTGCAAGAGCAGGAGTTCGAGCGTTTAGGCAGTAATAAACTGATCCGAACCGACGTGCGACTGATCGCCGCCACCAACCGCGATCTCAAACAGATGGTGCTGGATCGCGAATTTCGCAGCGATCTCTACTATCGACTGAATGTATTTCCGATCCACCTGCCGCCGCTGCGCGAGCGCCCGGAAGATATCCCTCTGTTGGTGAAGGCCTTTACCTTTAAAATCGCCCGCCGTTTGGGGCGCAACATCGACAGTATTCCGGCGGAAACGTTGCGCACCTTAAGCCAGATGGAGTGGCCAGGTAACGTGCGTGAGCTGGAAAACGTGATTGAGCGCGCGGTGCTGTTGACGCGCGGCAGCGTGCTGCAACTGTCGCTGCCAGAGCTGGCATTTGCCCGCGATGAGCCAGAACCTGCACCGGTTGCCGAAGCGGCGAAAGACGGCGAAGACGAATATCAGTTGATTGTGCGGGTGCTAAAAGAGACCAACGGCGTTGTCGCTGGGGCAAAAGGCGCGGCACAACGTCTGGGCTTGAAACGCACCACCTTGTTGTCACGGATGAAGCGCCTCGGTATTGATAAAGACGCGTTGCTGTAAACGGTCAATGCCTGATGGCGCTACGCTTATCAGGCCTACACAGGTTTGGGTTTGTAGGCCGGATAAGGCATTCATGCCGCCATCCGGCAACACCACACACATCGCCCCGTAGGCCGGATAAGGCGCTCACGCCGCCATCCGGCAATACCGCGCACATCGCCCCGTAGGCCGGATAAGGCGCTCACGCCGCCATCCGGCAATACCGCGCACATCGCCCCACGCAGGACAAAACTGAGATCTCATTTTTCTCTTTTGATCACAATAATCCAGTAAATCGCCCCATTATCTTCTGTCTGTGCGCCATGCATTTGCCTAACGTAGAAGCCATAACACACGTCAGGTTAATCCACCGAGGAGCCAGCACCATGACCCATCGAATCCAACGCCTGAAAGAGGCCCTCTTTGCCAATCCGCGTGAAATATCCCTTGAGCGCGCCATTCTGTATACCGAAAGCCATCGCCAGACCGAAGGCGAGCCGGTGATTATTCGCCGCGCCAAAGCCACCGCGCATATTCTGGATAACGTCGCGATTAGCATTCGCGATGACGAACTGATCGCCGCTAACCGCACCGTCAAACCGCGCGCGGGGATCATGTCACCAGAAATGGACCCGTACTGGCTGCTAAAAGAGTTGGATCAAGTCCCGACCCGCCCACAGGATCGTTTCAATATCAGCGACGACGACAAACGGCTGTATCGCGACACGCTGTTCCCGTACTGGGAAAAACGCTCGATGAAAGATTTCATCAACGCCCAGATGACCGATGAAGTGAAAGCCGCCGTCAGCACACAAATTTTCAGCGTCAACCAAACCGACAAAGGCCAGGGCCATATCATTATCGATTACCCGCGCCTGCTGAATAACGGCCTCGATGCGTTAGTTGCAGAAATGCGTGAACACCTGCGCCAACAGCCGGACAACGCGTTTTATCAGGCGGTGTTAATCCTGCTTGAAGCCTCACAGCGCCATATCCTGCGCTATGTCGCGTTGGCAGATAGCATGGCGGCGCAATGCAGCGACCCGCAGCGCCGCCAGGAGCTGAAAACCATCGCCGAGGTTTCACGGCACAACGCCGGGCAACGACCAGAAAACTTCTATCAGGCCTGCCAGTTGTTCTGGTACATGAACATCATTTTGCAGTACGAATCCAATGCCAGCTCCATCTCGCTGGGCCGCTTTGACCAGTACATGCTGCCGTTCTGGCAGGCATCACTGAACCACGGCGAAGACCCGGCATTCTTAAAAGAGCTGCTGGAGTCGCTATGGGTAAAATGCAACGACATCGTGCTGCTGCGCTCCACCAGCAGTGCGCGTTATTTCGCGGGCTTCCCCACCGGTTACACCGCCCTGCTCGGCGGGCTGACCGAAAATGGCCGCAGCGCGGTGAACATTCTCTCGTTCACCTGCCTGGACGCGTATCAAAATGTACGCCTGCCGCAGCCGAACCTCGGCGTGCGCGTTAACGAACTGATCGACCGCCCATTCCTGCGCAAAACCGCTGAAACCGTGCGGTTAGGCACTGGTATTCCGCAAATTTTCAATGACGAAGTGGTGGTTCCTGCGTTCCTCAACCGTGGCGTTTCGCTGGAAGATGCGCGTGATTATTCGGTGGTGGGCTGCGTCGAGCTTTCCATTCCGGGGCGCACCTACGGGCTGCACGATATCGCCATGTTTAACCTGCTGAAGGTGATGGAAATTGTGCTCCACGAGCACCAAGGTGATACGCAGATAACCTACGATGGCCTGCTGGCGAGCATTCGCGACAAGATTCGCCATTACATCAAGCTGATGGTCGAAGGCAGTAATATTTGCGATATCGGCCACCGCGACTGGGCGCCGGTTCCGCTGCTTTCGTCGTTCGTAGAAGACTGCATCACCAACGGTAAAGACATCACCGAAGGCGGCGCGCGCTACAACTTCTCCGGTGTACAGGGGATTGGTATCGCCAACCTGAGCGACTCATTACACGCGCTAAAAGGCCTGGTTTTTGACCAACAGCGCATGAGTTTTGACGAGCTGCTGGCTGTGCTGAAAGCCAACTTCGCCACCCCAGAAGGGGAAAAAATCCGCGCGCGGCTGATTAACCGCTTTGACAAGTACGGCAACGATATCGACGAAGTGGACAACATTAGCGCCGATCTGCTGCGTTTTTACTGCAAAGAGGTGGAAAAATACCGTAACCCGCGCAGCGGCCAGTTCACGCCGGGTTCGTATACCGTTTCCGCGCACGTGCCGCTGGGTTCTGTGGTTGGTGCAACGCCAGACGGGCGTTTTGCGGGCGAACAACTGGCGGATGGCGGCCTGTCGCCGATGGTCGGCCAGGACGGTCAAGGTCCAACGGCGGTGCTGAAATCGGTGAGCAAGCTCGACAACTATCTGCTGTCTAACGGTACGCTGCTGAACGTTAAGTTCACTCCGGCAACACTCGAAGGAGATAGCGGGCTGAATAAGCTGGCGGATTTCCTCCACGCCTTCACCAAGCTGAAACTTCAGCATATCCAGTTTAACGTGGTCAACGCCGAAACCTTACGCGAAGCCCAACAGCGCCCACAGGACTTTGCCGGTCTGGTGGTGCGCGTGGCGGGCTACAGCGCCTTCTTTGTTGAGCTGTCGAAGGAGATTCAGGATGACATTATCCGCCGCACCGCGCATCAGCTGTGAGGTGATTGAGACGGCGCGCATTTTCAATATTCAGCGCTATTCGCTCAACGACGGTCAGGGCATTCGCACGGTGGTGTTTTTCAAAGGCTGCCCGCACACCTGCCCGTGGTGCGCTAATCCAGAATCGATGTCGCCGAAAATGGAAACCGTGCGCCGGGAG
>JBOFJM010000684.1:0-2899 GCA_051656825.1 Kluyvera sp. | reverse complement strand
AGTTGACTTTTAATCAATTGGTCGCAGGTTCGAATCCTGCACGACCCACCAATGTAAAAAAGCGCCCTAAAGGCGCTTTTTTGCTATCTGCTCTTTGTAATTGCACACTTTCCAACGACATAGCTCAAGTCTGCCTGCACGCTGCCGATATTCCTTATAGTTTCTCTATTTAGGCCTACACCATGACAACGATCAGCGCCCCATCCATTGCCGCCCTGAAAACCACCACCAGCACTGCCGCGCCCAGCGGTAACGATACCGCATCGCAAATGGCGCGCATTACTCAGCAGATTATTAAGCTGACGCAACAGCTCAAAGAGATTGCCGACGGTAACGGCAGCGTGGAAGAGAAAAAGAAACAGGCTGAGCTGATTCAGGATCAGATAGCCATGCTGGAACAGCAACTGGCGCAACTACAACAAAAGCAGGCTGAAAAAGCGGAAGAACAGCAAGAAGCATCGCTTGCCGCTGCCGCTGGGGCGAGCAACCCCAACGACAAACATCAAATCGATATTTACGTCTGATATAGCGGGTCTTGCAAACGCTTATCCATTAAGCACTGCCCCTGCTCGCGAACCACTTCCCACAGCGCCTGTGCCGCCGTCGAGAGCGAACGTTTTTTTCTCCGCGCCAACATTAATTGGCGTTCAACGCCAGGCGTTATCCGTTTCACTACCAGTGGGCTGCCTTCCGGTAGCGGCAGTGCCAATGCAGGAATAATGCTAATCCCGATACCTGCCGTCACCATCGGGAACAGCGTAGCCGGGTGGCCAATTTCCTGCACAATATTGGCGTCAATATCATGCAAACGCAGCGCAGCGTCAATCAACATGCGGCTACCCGAGGCATAATCCTGAAGCACCAGATTCACGCCCTGTAACGCCTGCCAACTTACGCAAGGCATCTGGGCAAAAGGGTGATCGCTACGACACAGTAAAAAAAACGGCTCCGATAGCACCGCCTCACACTGAAGATCGCTCACCGCACCTGGATCGATAACGATCCCAAAATCAACATCACCCTGACGAATGCTTTCCAAAACCCACTGCTGCGGGCGATCGTGCAGCACAAAGCGAATATCCGGGTAACGCTGGTTACTCTGCGCAATACATTGAGGAATAAGGTGTGCCGAAATAGTTTGGCTCGCCGCTACGCGTACCGTGCCGCTTAACTGCTGGCCTGTGCGCCCCGCTTCCCGCAACGTTCCGTGCAGTTCATCAAGCAGACGTTCCAGCCTGAGCGCCAGTTGTTGGCCTGCCTCGGTTAGCACCACTTCGCGCGTGGTTCTGTCCAACAGCCGCACACCGGTTTGGGTTTCCAGCTCTTTCACGCTGTGGCTAACCGCCGACTGGCTGAGGCCAATTATCTCCCCTGCCCGACTAAAACTTTTGGCCTGGGCCACCGTCACAAACACCTTTAACTGTCGCAGTGAGTAATTCATCTATTTAATTCATGAATGGATGCAATAAATCAATTTTATTTCTCAAAAATAAAAAAGCAAAATGTCTGCATCGATCTTCAGGAGTCTTTATGAAACTTTTCCGCATATTAGATCCGTTTACGCTGACGCTTATCGCCGTCGTCCTACTGGCGACCTTCTTTCCGGCGCGCGGCGACTTTGTGCCATTTTTTGAAAACCTCACCACTGCGGCTATCGCCCTGCTGTTTTTTATGCACGGCGCCAAACTTTCACGTGAGTCGATTATCGCTGGTGGTAGCCACTGGCGGCTGCATTTGTGGGTGATGTGCAGCACCTTTGTGGTCTTCCCTGTGCTGGGTGTGTTGTTTGCCTGGTGGGCCCCGATTAACGTTGACCCGCAGTTGTATGCTGGTTTTCTGTATCTGTGCATTCTGCCTGCGACCGTACAGTCGGCTATTGCCTTTACTTCGTTGGCGGGTGGTAACGTTGCCGCAGCAGTGTGCTCAGCCTCTGCATCGAGCTTGCTGGGAATATTCCTCTCACCGCTGCTGGTTGGCCTGGTGATGAACGTGCACGGCGCGGGCGGCAGTCTTGAGCAAGTCGGCAAAATTATGCTGCAACTGTTGCTGCCATTTGTGCTTGGGCATCTTTCTCGTCCGTGGACGGCGGCGTTTGTGACCAGACATAAAAAGTGGATTGCCAAAACAGACCAAACGTCGATTCTGCTGGTGGTCTATTCCGCGTTTAGCGAAGCGGTCGTCAACGGTATCTGGCATAAAGTCGGCGTCGGCTCGCTGCTGTTTATTGTCGTAACCAGTATTGTGCTACTGGCGCTGGTGATCCTGATTAACACGGTTGCCGCGCGCAAAATGGGCTTCAATAAAGCGGATGAGATTACGATTGTGTTCTGCGGGTCGAAAAAGAGTCTGGCCAACGGTATTCCGATGGCCAATATTCTTTTCCCCACATCAGTATTGGGGATGATGGTGCTGCCACTGATGATTTTCCACCAGATTCAGCTGATGACATGTGCGGTGCTGGCGCGTCGCTACAAAGAACAGACGGAAAAACAACAGGCCAAAGAACAGGCCCGCGTCGGAAGTTAGCGCTTCAGGGGCTGAACCAGTTGGGTCAGCCCCTCAGTTTTAATCAATAACGTCAGCGCCATCAGCTCACCAAGATGGCCCGCCGGAAATTGATCTTTGCGGGCAAACCACAGCAGATACTCCTCCGGTACGTCAATCAAACGCCGTCCTTTATACTTGCCGAACGGCATTTCCGTGTTGGCTATCTCAATCAACTGTGCCTTATCCACCTTAAACTCCTAACAGGCGTAGCATTTCGGCTTCATCAATCACCTCAATGCCCAGCTCTTGTGCTTTCACCAGTTTTGAGCCAGCCGCTTCACCGGCAATCACCAGGTCGGTTTTCTTCGACACGCTGCCCGCGACTTTCGCCCCCAGTTCAACCAACCGCGCT
>JBOFJM010000683.1:0-2828 GCA_051656825.1 Kluyvera sp. | reverse complement strand
GATCCTGCATCAGCACTTTGCCATTCTCATCGGGAAAATGGTGGGCGAACAGGGACAGAATATCCGCATCCGTAAAGGCACCTTCCGTGTCTCCCCAGACCAGTAGTTCGGCTTCTCGCCCTTCGAGTACGTCCAGCGCCGCATGTAGACGGGTTAAATCCTCTGCAGTCATGCCACTATTTCCTTGTGATAACAAAGTCTTCCAACATATCTTCATCATGCAGCCAATTCAGCACTTCCGGCGTCAGCGCGCTGAGAGTTGGTTTGCCGTGCAGCGGGCCGTTAATACGGTCAAAGAACTGCTGCACAGCTTCAGGCCAGTCGGTTTTCATCATGCTGCGCAGGGTGTTTAGGTGATCCGCCATTGCCTGGATATTCGTAATGCTTTCGCCGTTTTCAGGCAAAGACTGGATCAGGAGATCAAACGTGTTGCGTACGCTTAGGTATTCGTCGGCAACTTCTTTTAGTTTTCCGACTTTCTGCTGAGCTTCGAGGGTTTTGCTGTCGACATGAATCTGTTGATGTAGTACCTGCAACCACTCTTCCCATGCGCTTTTCAGTTGGTCGCTCAGTGTTCTATGCAAACTGAGCGTCAGGTTCATGCAGTTGGTTAAGGAGTCATTCTGAATGATGTCATATGCCGTAGGTTCCCGTGCGGCTATCTCTTCTAGCTCTTCGGCCAACGTTTCATCAGGGTTTTGCGCGTCGATGGCAGCAGCGGCCTGAGTCTGATTATTTAGCCAGCGACTCCACTGGGACAGCAGATTATTGACGCTGTTTGCCGCGATTTTTAGCTCATTGCGCTGATCTTCACTCCAAATTACTCTCAATTCTGGCGGCAAACACTGTAAGGCCGGGTACTGGAATTTCAGACGACCATAATGCCCAGCGACCGTTTCGGTTTTTGATAGCACTACACCGCATTTCTCAATAATCAGCGTGGCTTTACTCGCCTGAATGCTCAGATCCAGTTGCTGCTGCAGCTCTGCAAGTTGTTGGCGTAACGTAATCATTCATTGACTCCAGAGGCGCTGATATCAGTGGCCAGATTTTTCAGTCGCTCTTCAACCTGCTTGCGGGCACTCTCCAACTTTGGCGCGTCGCCCCTACTATTTATTTGCTGAAGCGTAAAACGGATTTTCGATTGAATGCTCTGCCATTGAGCAAGAAGGTTGCCAATACGGTGGACGACATCACCGTCAAGGTGGGTAATATCATGCCACAGCATGTAGGTATCGTTTTGTCTGACAAAGGAATTGAGTGTCATCAAGGTGTTCAGGCTGGCTTCGACATCCACTTTTAATGCCTCAATTTCACCCATCAGCCAGATTGAATTCCTGACCTGATCACTTTCCGCCGGGTAGTATGAGGCACGAACAGCTTCAATGAACGCCAGCCAGTCATCGAGAAGGGCAATGAGCTCATCCTGATTTTTCACATTTGCAAAGAGTTGTGCATTCTCGATCGTCAACGCAATCTCTCTACGGGCCGCCTCTGCAGCGCGTTGCACTTCCGCACCAAGCGGCTCCTTTCGGATCTCTTTGAGCGCCGTGGTGACGACATCGGCCTCAAGGGCTCGGGCGGAAGAGAGCCCATAACTCAGTTCAGGGACTGCAACCTGAGCAAGCCATGCGTCCCGCGCCTTGTCCCAGCCCTGGAGGGCTGTTTGTCGCGTTTCAGCAACTTTAGCGCTGGTGTGAGGTTTCTGGTTGGCTTCGAGTCCGTAGAAACAGAGGTCGGAAGGATTGGTGTCTGGCGTACGTCCCCGGGGTCTCCCCTCGATTCTGCCAACCCCTTTCTGGGTCAGGCAAAGCGTATCAACCAGTTCTGCCGGATTCTCTTTTCCCGTTAACAGACCCAGCAGCAGCGCTTTTTGATAATGATTGTGCAGCGCGGGCTTCAGTTTCCGCGCACGGGCATGATTGACTGCAATCTCGGTAGCCTGCGGTACCCACCAACTGACAAAGTTTTCATAATGGGCATAGTCTTCCAGCGCCTCAGGGTAGTTGAACCCCTTCCCAAGGCTGTCGTAATGCTGAATGCGTAGCACCGCCTGAGACACATTAAAGATCTCGATTCTGCGTAACGGATCGTCGAGGTCTTTACTATCGTAGAATTTCACAATGAAGTTCGAAGGATCGGAAGCCGCCAGTGGCAGGCTAATCAGAGGGATAATACGATCAAGCAACGACGGTCTGTCGACCATGCTGAAGAACTCCGTCTGAGCGTAGAGCTCATAACAACGGTTAAGCCCGGCGCGCAGATCACGGGCAACGTCCTGAGGTAAAACGACCTTATTGTTGACCCAGGCTTTGAGGTGTCTGACAAAAGGCAGCGCTGTGATGGTTTCGCTCTCTTCTAATTTCTCCGGTTTTTTCTTGTCAGTAACAGAGTTTTTTTTCTGCGGATCTCCCAGATCGGTTTTATTGGTTGTCCGGGGGGGGTTCTCTTCGATCATCGAAAGTGGTTTTTTGCCACTCAGGCCCGCGGCTAATTCTTCCAGGCCAAAGGCTTTGGCTACTCCCTGCGGGAGTTGCTTGCTAATTTCATCCCAGGAGTCACAGCCGTAGCCCCAGAGCGCGGTCAACGACGCCGCGCTGGCAACTCTGTTGATGGTTAACTGGTTGATTTTGGATTGAATTTCAGCGTCAGCGGTAATGCCGGCAAGATTAGGTGGTGGAAACGAACCGCGTTCCGCTTCTACACGGCAATCGCGCAGGATATCCAGTAGGATGCGGTTAATCACAATTCGCGGATTAAAAACGAGCTGACCACTACTGTCGCGACAATTTTTCACCGCCAGTGCCCGGATGGCGTTGCGGTTAAAG
>JBOFJM010000682.1:0-4023 GCA_051656825.1 Kluyvera sp. | reverse complement strand
GGCTACTCCAATAAAAAAATTTTACCTCGTTCTGATTATGAGCCTGGTAGCGATACCGTTTTCTCGATATATCTCACCAACGATATATTATGAGGGACACTCGGTTTATCTGACATGGTTACCATTTGCTGTCATCATTGCATTAGTCATGCTATTTGGTCGCCACGCTATATTACCGTTAGCCATTGGATTTACGGTTGCGAATTATTGGCAATTACATCTGTCACCATTTTACTCATTAGCAATATTATTCTGTCAGCTTGCGGCGGTGTGCATTTGTAGCCTGATTCTACGCTACAAATTAGGACGACGCTGGCGGCATGGTTTAGCCATGAAAAACATGTTCTTACATGTGTTTTTGCTTGGGTTTATGGCTCCGATACTGGCTAAGGTTATGATGTATATTGTGGGTTGGATTATTACTATCCCACCGCCAATGTTCAGTTATTTTAATATAACATCAACGATCTATACCATTGTTGATATTCAAGGGTTGGTCTGTGCATCGTTAATTTTTACTAAACTATTCTATTATCTATTGCGGATGTGTCTTAATCCGCATTATGCCAAAACCTTCTGGTATAAAAATATTGTAAGTAATACTGGGCTAAAAAATAAATTGTTTATTACTGGCTGGTTCGTAGGGCTAGTATGCGTGTTGTTTTTCTTGTGCGCGCCATTCGGTGATTATTACTTTGCGGGGTATCTGGTCCCGACAATATTTATATTTTTCTCCTTGGGCATCAGCCAGTTGGCCTATCCACTTATTATTCTGACATGGAGTTTGTCGGTCTTCGTACTGGTGATGTACAACAAGAATTTCCTGCACGGCATTCAAACGCAATACTCGCTGGCGTTCATTCTTTCGTCGCTTATCTCTTTTACCGTATGCCTGCTGTACATGTTGCAAATCTACAACCACAGCCGCCGGTTGAAGTCTAAATGGCAGGAACAGGCGATGCTTGATCCGCTGACCGGTTTACCAAATCTGCGTGCGTTGGAGGAGTATCTGCTGAAAACCGGCTCGGTGAATGTTTGCTGTATGCATATCAAAAACCTCGATTTTCTTAGCCGCCATTACGGCATGATGATGCGTATTCAGTGCAAACGCGTAATCACTCAAGTGCTACAGCCGATGTTGTACAAAGACGAAAAACTCTTTCAACTGCCGGGTAATGAACTGTTGTTAGTGCTAAAGGGGCCGGAGACTGAAGCTCGCCTGACCTCCCTGGTTGACTTCCTGCGTCGTCAGGACATTCGCTGGAATAATACGGTGATGAACCTGGAGTACGGTATCTCGTGGGGGCAGATACGCGCTCAGGACGATAATCTACACCATATGCTGGGGCAGTTGAGTTGGCTGGCGGAGCAAGCTGGTGAGGGGAGCCAGATCCTGAATCTCGATAACGGCCATGCTGAAGCCTTTGACCAAACCAGTGAACAGGTCGTGCTACTCAACCGTATTAAAAGTGCGTTCAATGGACAGGGTTTTGTGCTTTACGCGCAGCCGATTAGAAAACCATCGGGAGAAGGGTATTACGAAATTCTCACCCGCCTGGTGGATACGAACGGCATGGTAATGCCCGATAAATTTATCCCTGTCCTGACGCAGTTTAACCTTAGCCAGCGCTTTGACATGCTCGTGCTTGAGCAGTTATTCCAGTCGCTAGCGGCGTTCCCGGAGCAGCGTTTCTCGGTCAATTTGATGCCATACACCTTGATGCAAACCGAAAGCGCGGCGGAAATTATCGCCCTGTTCCGCCAATATCAGGTCAGTGTCTGGCGCATTATCATTGAAATTACCGAGGAGCAGGCGTTTTCCAACTCGGATATCAGCATCAAAAATATTCAGCAGTTACGTCGTTTTGGCTGCCAGAATGTATTCACCCAGCATTTCAAAGAAGCTCTGACCTTCGTGCAGGCTTGCCATCTGAATGTTGTCTTCGCTCGCGTCAACCTGATACGGGTTGATGAGCGACAGCACGATAAAGGTGCTGAACATGTTCAGAACCAGCGCCGCAACAACATATTTTGGCTCCAGCATGGTCATGTATGCGCCAACGATAGACATCGAAACGGTAGACATCGCCGTTGCCGCCATGGTGTACATGCGGTTACGGGACATTTTACCGAGGATGTCTTTATAGGCGATAAAGTTCTTAGACTGGCCGAGGATCAGAGAGCTGACGGCGTTGAAGGATTCCAGTTTGCCCATGCCGTTAACTTTCGACAGCACCGTACCAATCGCGCGAATGACGATAGGCAGAATACGGATGTGCTGCAAAATACCGATAAGTGCAGAGATGAAGACGATAGGGCACAGCACCTTCAGGAAGAAGAACGCCAGACCTTTATCGTTCATGCTACCGAAGACGAAGTTGGTGCCTTCGTTAGCAAAGCCGAGAAGTTTTTCGAACATCTCGGAGAAGCCGCGAACAAAGCCCAGACCGACATCAGAGTTCAGGAAGAACCATGCCAACAGCACTTCGATGACAAGTAATTGAATAACGAAACGAACGCGGATCTGTTTGCGGTTGGAACTGACCAACAAGGCCAGGATCGCTACCACTACAAGCGCGAGAACAAAATGCAAGACGCGGTCCATATTTGCTCCAAACATGAGACGGGTTAAATTTTCGTGCACATTCTATGTAACATGGTTAAATAAAACGAGATCTGTCTCTCACTATATTTAGAACCTGTGAGCAAACTCAAAAATAGTGATCAACGATACATTTTTGTGATGTTAAGTAAATGTATGAAAAGTTTCCGTGTTGTACTACTCTCTCCTTAAGCGTATACCAAACTTCCCCAACCTCCAGTCTTGCTAACGGTTCCGGCTATCAGAGCAATTATTATCATCTCTCACAAATGAACTTGATAATCATTCTCATTTTGTTAGCATGAAACATAGCAAAGGCTATGTTTTTGAGGCAAAGAATGAGCAACAGTCGCGTTGAGAATAACAGCAGTCGAGCAGCGCGCCGCATGAGGTTGGCGCTGATGGGGCCGGCATTTATTGCCGCGATCGGGTATATCGATCCCGGTAACTTTGCGACCAATATTCAGGCGGGGGCGAGCTTCGGCTATCAACTGCTGTGGGTGGTGGTATGGGCAAACCTGATGGCGATGTTGATTCAGTTGCTGTCGGCCAAACTGGGGATTGCGACCGGGAAAAACCTGGCGGAGCAAATTCGTGACCATTACCCGCGTCCGGTGGTCTGGTTTTACTGGGTGCAGGCAGAAATTATCGCTATGGCGACCGACCTGGCAGAATTTATCGGGGCGGCGATTGGCTTTAAGTTGATTTTTGGCATCTCGCTGCTTCAGGGCGCGGTGCTGACCGGGATTGCGACTTTCTTAATCCTGATGCTCCAGCGTCGTGGTCAAAAGCCGCTGGAAAAAGTGATCGGCGGGCTGTTGCTGTTTGTGGCGGCGGCTTATATCGTCGAGCTGATTTTCTCTCAGCCGCAGCTCGCACCGCTGGCAAAAGGGATGATTTTACCCGAGCTGCCGAACTCTGAAGCGGTATTCCTCGCGGCGGGTGTTCTGGGGGCGACCATTATGCCGCACGTCATCTACTTGCACTCGTCGCTGACGCAGCATTTGCATGGCGGCAGCGCGAAAGAGCGCTACCACGCCACGCGCTGGGATGTGGGGATTGCGATGACCATCGCCGGTTTCGTGAACCTGGCGATGATGGCAACCGCCGCAGCGGCTTTCCATTTCAACGGGTACACTGGGATTACCGATTTGGATCAGGCGTATCTGACTCTTGAACCCTTGTTGAGCCATGCGGCGGCGACCGTTTTCGGTCTGAGCCTGATTGCGGCGGGGCTATCTTCAACGGTGGTTGGCACGCTGGCAGGGCAGGTGGTTATGCAGGGCTTTATTCGCTTCCATATTCCGCTCTGGTTCCGCCGAACGGTGACGATGCTACCGTCGTTTGTGGTTATCCTGATAGGGCTAGACCCGACGCGCATCCTGGTGATGAGCCAAGTGCTGCTTAGTTTTGGTATCGCG
>JBOFJM010000681.1:0-4388 GCA_051656825.1 Kluyvera sp. | reverse complement strand
AGCGCCTGCGCTTTGTTGATCTTTTCCCAGGAAACCACGGTCTCGCCGTCTTTTTCTTCGGATTTTTCGATCTCTACCGGCAGCGCTATATGGTCGGAATATTTGCTGATGATGGAACGTACGCGCCAGTCATCGAGGAACTCGTCTTCGCCTTCACGCAGATGCAGAGTAATTTCGGTACCACGGTCTTCTTTGGTAATATCAGCAACGGTGTACTCGCCTTCGCCCGCAGATTCCCAGAACACGCCGTTTTCCGGTTTATCGCCCGCAGCGCGGGTACGTACGGTAACTTTGTCCGCCACGATGAACGCAGAGTAGAAACCAACCCCGAACTGGCCGATCAACTGGCTGTCTTTCGCCTGATCGGAACCCATAGATTCGAGGAAAGATTTGGTACCGGATTTAGCAATGGTCCCCAGATGATCGATAACGTCATCACGGTTCATCCCCACGCCGTTATCGGCAATGGTCAACGTACGCTTATCTTTATCGAAGGAAACACGCACACGCAGCTCACCATCACCTTCATACAGGTCCGGATTAGACAGGGCGCGGAAACGCAGCTTGTCTGCCGCATCCGAGGCGTTAGAGATAAGCTCACGCAGGAAAATTTCTTTATTGGAATACAGAGAATGGATCATCAGGTGCAGAAGTTGTTTTACTTCAGACTGAAAACCACGTGTTTCTTGTCCTTTCATTGGAAAATACCTCAACAATGCCATTTACAAGGTCAAAATGCGTTGAGTGAGAGATGGGGACGAGAAATGACTTTTCAAGCGGGAGAACGTGAATGTTCTCCCGTTTGATTAAAAACGAATCTTATGACGCCCGGCGAGGGAGTGCGAAAGCGTAGTGCCATCGACCATTTCCAGCTCACCGCCAACCGGTACGCCGTGAGCGATACGGCTGGCTTCAACGCCATACTGCGCGCACAGCTCGGCGATATAGTTAGCAGTCGCCTCCCCTTCCACCGTCGGGTTGGTGGCGAGGATAACCTCTTTAAGCGGCTCCGACTCCAGACGCTGCTCAAGGCGGTCAAGACCGATATCATCCGGCCCGATGCCATCAAGCGGCGACAGATGGCCCATCAGCACGAAATAGCGGCCAGAAAATTGCCCCGTCTGCTCAATGGCGTAGATGTCCGCTGGACTTTCCACCACGCAGATTTGGCCGTTTTCATGACGACGCGGATTCGAACAGATGTTGCACACCTCTTGCTCGGTGAAAGTGCGGCAATCGGCACAGTGGCCGATTTCCGACATCGCGCGAGTCAGCGATTGCGCCAGGCGCATCCCGCCGCTACGGTCACGTTGCAGCAGGGTAAACGCCATGCGCTGCGCCGACTTCGGGCCAACGCCCGGCAGACAACGCAGCGCTTCCATCAGCTGAGTTAACAGCGGGCTGGTTTGCATCAGAACGGCATCTTAAAGCCTGGCGGCAGTTGCATACCGGAGGAGACGGAAGCCATCTTCTCTTTCTGGGTTTCATCAATGCGGCGCGCCGCATCGTTGAAGGCCGCAGCGACCAGATCTTCCAGCATATCTTTGTCGTCTTCCAGCAGGCTTGGGTCAATCTCAACGCGACGGCAGTTATGCGCGCCGTTGATGGTCACTTTAACCAGACCTGCGCCAGACTCACCGGTGACTTCCAGCTGAGCGATTTCTTCCTGCATTTTCTGCATTTTGTCTTGCATCTGCTGGGCCTGTTTCATCAGGTTACCCAGACCGCCTTTACCAAACATAGGCTTCTCTCTCAATAAATCACGTTAAAGGATGACGACCATAAGCCAGGCTCACGGTCAAATGGGGCGAATACTCTCTTCATCCAGATCCGCATCGAAAAATCGACGCAGCGTCTGAATATTATTATCCGCGATAATCGACTCACGCGCTTGCGCAAGTTTCTCTTCATAGATGGCCTGTCGCCACTCAAGCGGCGTACGCACCGCCGGATTATCATCTTCCACGATGGTCAATTCAACAGGCGCACCGTATAAAGTGCTCATCGCCTCGGCGAGCTTTTGCTGTGCGCCGGGCGAATTTAAGTGCCGCTGCGTTGGGCGCAAATGCAGGCACACGGCATTACCGTTTTGCTCTTTCCACGCGTTAAGGGCCACTTGCTCGACCAGCTTCGGCAGCGCCATTTGGCTCACCTGTGCCGCCCACTCATCGCGCTCGATCGATTCCAGCGCCAGTTTTGCCGCCAGTTCTGGCGTCTTCTCATGCTCCAGCGCTTTTTTCAGCGCCTTCGGCGTGGCGACTTCCTCTTTTTTCACCTCAACGGCGGGAGTCGTCGCTTTCCAACGATAAGCCTCTTTCTTCGCCGCAGGCTTGTTCTGTACCGACGACGACGGACGCGCCTGGACGCGTTCGGAAACCGAAGCCAGTCTCTCCAGCGCAGCGTTATTCACCGGCCGCGCGCGAGTTGCGGCTGCCGGTTCACTCTTTTTTGGGGTGGTTGCTCCCTGACTACTCTGCTGCAACTGGCGCCGCGCCGCCAACACCTGGTGGGTGGACTCTGGCAGCGGCGCAGCCGGTGGCATTGCGCCTTGCGCAGGCGACGGCGGCTGTTGCGTCACCGGGGCTGGCGCGGGCGCTAAGGCCTGCGGCGGCGTTTCCGGCTCGGGTAGCGGAGCATTCGGGTGGAATGCCAGCGCACGCAGCAACGTCATTTCAATGCCCATGCGCCTGTCGGGGGCATACGGTAGCTCTTTGCGCCCAATCAGCAGCGTTTGATAGTAAAGCTGAACGTCGGTTGGCGGCACGGTACGCGCCAGGTTGCGCATCCGCTGTTCAATCATCGCCATATCGCTGCCCAGCGCCGCTGGCGACAGCTGAACCATCGCAATGCGGTGCAGCAGGCTTTGCATCTCAATCAACAGCGCTTCCCAGTCAACGCCGCGCAATGCCGCATCGTTAACCAGTTCCATGACGCGTTCACCATTGGCGGCAACTAACGCTTCAATCAATGACAGCGCCTGGTCATCGTCCAATGTGCCGAGCATCTCACTGACCGAAGCGGTAGTCAGCTGCCCGTCACCGCTGGCGATGGCCTGATCGGTCAGGCTCAGCGCGTCACGCAGGCTGCCATCTGCCGCGCGAGCCAGCAGTTGCAAGGCGCGCGGTTCATGGCTGATGTGTTCTTCATCCAGGATGTGCTCTAACTGATGGCGAATCTGTTCGACATCCAGCGCCTTCAGGTGGAACTGAAGACAGCGAGAAAGAATCGTCACCGGCAGCTTTTGCGGATCGGTGGTGGCAAGCAGGAATTTAACGTGCGCAGGCGGCTCTTCCAGCGTCTTCAGCAAGGCGTTAAAGCTGTGACGGGAAAGCATGTGGACTTCGTCAATCAGATACACTTTAAAGCGACCGCGCGCGGGCGCGTACTGGACGTTATCCAGCAGGTCACGGGTATCTTCGACTTTCGTACGCGAGGCGGCGTCAATCTCAATCAGATCAACAAAGCGCCCTTGTTCGATTTCCCGGCAGTTATCACACACCCCACACGGCGTGGCGATGATGCCGGTTTCGCAGTTCAGCCCCTTCGCCAACAAACGGGCGATAGAGGTTTTCCCCACCCCACGAGTGCCGGAGAAAAGATATGCGTGATGAATGCGCCCTAACGATAAGCCGTTCGCCAGTGCAGTCAGCACATGTTCCTGGCCGACGACGTCAGCGAAGGTTTGTGGTCGCCATTTTCGGGCTAAGACCTGATAACTCATTGGCTGGCTCTGAAACGTTGGAAGGTGGATTCACGAGGGGTGTAATGCTATCACAGCCCCGCCGAGCAGGCGAGGCCATGTATCGGGAAATACTTAGTGGCCTGGGAAATTGACCAGGCTATAGCTGGTGATACCCTGTTTTTCCAGGCGCTGTTCGCCGCCCAGATCGAACAGATTAATGATGAATGCCGCATCGTGCACTTCACCACCCAGACGACGAATCAGTTTTACCGTTGCTTCGATAGTGCCGCCCGTTGCCAGCAGATCGTCAACAACCAGCACTTTATCGCCCGGTTGGATAGCATCTACGTGGATTTCCAGCTGATCGGTGCCGTACTCCAGCTCATAGCTTTCAGCAATGGTTTCGCGCGGCAGTTTACCCGGCTTACGAACCGGAACGAAACCTACGCCCATCCCCAGCGCAACCGGCGCGCCAAACAGGAAACCACGCGCTTCCGTACCCACCACTTTGGTGATACCGGCGTTTTTGTATTTCTCAACCAGCAGTTCAATGCTGAGGGCGTAGGCTTTCGGATCTTCCAGTAAACTGGTGACATCGCGGAAAAGGATGCCTGGCTTCGGATAATCCTCGATGCTTTTGATGCTGTTCTTCAGAAATTCAAGCTGCTGTGCAGTAGCGGTCATAGGTTTGTGCCTAATTGCAACA
>JBOFJM010000680.1:0-2031 GCA_051656825.1 Kluyvera sp. | reverse complement strand
TATTAATAAAATAGCCGTAAATTTATTAAAAAAGCGACTGACTTATGGTGGTCGCTTTTTTATGTCTGATTTATTGTTTATAGCGAAGTCAGCGCTTAGCAGAAAATAGGACCGATTTAATGCTGTTAAATAGGGTATTTGTTCCAAAAGATGAATAATTGTGCTGTCGTTAATTGAAGTCACCTATATTGGGCTAACAACCTTGGATTAATAAGTGATGCACCTCTCAAATTACAACATGATACACGTTGTAAATACATATTTTGCTTTTGCAGGAGTATGGTTTTAGTTAATTGGCAAAGTAAAAAAAGGAACGGGTATGACGGAACAATGGAGTGTGCGAAAATCATGCGCAATTGTGATGTTGGCTGTAGCGCTGATAGCGCTGTTTTTTTACCTGAAAAGTTATCATGATATGTTTGGCATCGTTACTGACTGGGTGCTAAACACGCTGTGAACGGCTTGATGACTGGCTGAGCTTTACGTTTCATGCAAACGTACTCGCTGCTGCTTGGCACGCGGTGCTTAAGTCCTTTACAGTGTAAGACCAACCGTAATTATCGTTATTAGATCGGGTTAACGGAAACTCAATGCGTAAACTAGCTGCGCTGCTGCCGCTGGTACTGGTTCTCAGTGCTTGTAGCAGCAAGAATATCGAGCCGGAAACGGCGGCTGAAGCGTTAAAAAAACACAATTCCGGGGGTTTTGTTTTACAACCGGAGCATACGCTGTATCTGGAAAATGGCGATTATGCCTATAACCCAGCGACTGGGCAGTTCATCGACAAAATGGTGCGTGAGCATGGTTTTGATCGCCAGCAACTGGAAAGTGTCATGTCACAGACCAAGCGTCTGGACTATGTGCTGCGCCTGATGGATCAGCAAGCGCCGACAAAACGCCCGCCGAGTGGGCCAAACGGTGCATGGCTGCGTTATCGAGGTAAGTTCATCACGCCGGATAACGTGCAAAATGGCGTGCAGTTCTGGAACCAATATCAGACCGAGCTTAAACGTGCTGAAGCTGTGTATGGCGTACCGCCAGAAATCATTGTCGGTATCATCGGTGTTGAGACGCGTTGGGGTCGGGTGATGGGCAAAACGCGCATTATCGATGCCTTATCCACACTGGCTTTTTCCTATCCACGTCGCGCCGAGTATTTCAGTGCCGAGCTAGAAACTTTCTTGCTGATGGCGCGTGAAGAAGGCAAAGATCCACTGACTTTAAAAGGCTCGTTTGCTGGGGCGATGGGCTACGGTCAGTTTATGCCATCAGCCTTCCAAAACTATGCCGTAGATGGTAATGGCGATGGACATGTTGACCTGTGGGATCCGGTGGACGCGATTTTCAGCGTCGCCAACTATTTCCGCGGTTATGGCTGGACGCCAGGCGCGCCCGTGGCGATCCCTGCCAGTGGCCAAGCACCAGATTTAGATCACGGTTTTAAAACGCGCTACCCAGTTAGCACATTAAACCAAGCAGGCTTGACGCCAAATGGCTCGTTACAGGGTCACAAAGAAGCCAGCTTACTGCGCCTTGATGTGGGCAGTGGTTATCAGTATTGGTATGGATTACCGAATTTCTACACGATTACGCGTTATAACCACAGTACGCATTATGCCATGGCCGTATGGCAATTGGGTGAGGCGGTTGGACGGCAGGCACGCCAGCAATAATCGGCTTTAATGAAATAGGCAGGATGCGTTTCGCATCCTGTCTGATGATCGAAAGGGCGTGCAGGGTGGTAATCAGCGGCAATCTTTACGGACGATAAAGCGCAATTTAGAACAGACTGGCACCAATATTCACAGACATACCCAGCACCGCCATATTGAAGAAAAACGATATCACTGACTGCAGTAATACCACCTTCCTCATCTCTTGCGATCCAATACACACATCCGCCGTTTGTGATGCAACCGCAATCGTAAATGAGAAGTACATAAAGTCCCAATAACTTGGGATTTGTGTGTTATCAGGGAACAATAACCACGGATTCTCGGTATCGTTGTTGGAGTAAAAGATATGGGCGTA
>JBOFJM010000679.1:0-2531 GCA_051656825.1 Kluyvera sp. | reverse complement strand
GTCAAGAATCACCGCCGCAGTCACTACCGCGCCAACCAGCGGGCCGCGACCCACTTCATCCACACCAGCAACTAAATGGGTATGGGGATAAACAAATTCAATCATTGTGCTAGCTCCAGCACCGCATCAGCGGCCTGTTCATCAGCATTACAGCGGATCTGCAGGTGCAGGTCGCGGAACGTATCATGCATCGCGTGGCTGGTTTTACCGTTCGCCAGCAGTGGCTGTAGCGCGTCGGCCAACGCTTGTGGCTGACATTCGTCCTGCAACAGCTCTTTCACCAGCTCACGACCGGCGAGCAGGTTTGGCAGAGAAACGTAGTCGGTTTTCACCAGGCGCTGAGCCAGCCAGAAAGTAAAGGGCTTCATGCGATATCCCACCACCATCGGGCATTTCGCGAGCATACACTCTAGCGCCGCTGTGCCGGAGGCCAGCAGTGCGGCATCGCTGGCAATCATCGCCTCGCGCGCCATGCCATCCAGCAGGTGCACCGACAAATCTGGCGCAACTTCCGCTTTGATGCGTTCAAACTGTTCGCGACGTTTTGCATTCACCAGCGGCACGACCACTTCCAGGTCAGGGTACTGCTGGCGCAAAATCTGTGCGGTTTTTAAAAAGTCGGCGCTGAGCATTTCCACTTCTGCGCCACGGCTGCCAGGCAGCAAAGCCAGACAGTGGGCGTCATGGGCAATACCCAGCGTATCCCGCGCGGCGTTTTTATCCGGGTCTAACGGCATGGCATCTGCCATGGTGTGACCGATAAAACGGCACGGGACGTTAAATTTGTCGTAAAACGCTTTTTCAAAAGGCAGAAAAGCGAGCACCAGGTCAGTAGCTCTGCCGATTTTGAAGACGCGTTTCTGGCGCCAGGCCCACACGGACGGGCTGACGTAATGAATAGTTTTGATCCCCTGCTTCTTCAGGTTGCCCTCAAGAGTGATATTGAAATCGGGGGCATCAATGCCGACAAAGACATCGGGCTTAAGGTCGGTAAAGCGTTTGGTCAGGTCGGCACGAATGTGCAACAAGCGACGCAGCCGCCCCAGCACTTCGACAATGCCCATCACTGCCAGCTCTTCCATTTCGTACCAGGCTTCACAACCTTCTGCCTGCATACGAGGCCCTGCAACGCCGACAAAACGAGCGTTGGGTACTCGCGCCTTGAGAGCGCGAATCAGACCAGCACCTAGAATATCGCCGGAGGTTTCTCCGGCGACCAGGGCAATCGTTAAAGGACGCTGCTCAGTCATTAACGAATCAGGCCGCGCGTGGAGCGGGCAAAGAAATCGCTAAATGGCTGAACTTCCGGATACTGCTTCGCCAGCTCGGCAATTTCCGGTTTCGCTTCGTCCAGCGTCTTGCCGCTGCGGTATAACGCTTTGTAAGCGTTGCGAATAGCGGTGATCGCTTCACGGCTAAAGCCGCGACGCTTCAGGCCTTCGATGTTGACGCCAAACGGTGTCGCGTGGTTGCCCTGAGCAATAACGTATGGCGGAACGTCCTGAGCAACGCCAGAACAGCCGCCAACCATCACGTGTGCACCGATAATACAGAACTGGTGCACGGCGGTCATGCCGCCGATGATAACAAAATCATCCAGCGAGACGTGGCCCGCGAGGGTGGCGTTATTCGCCAGGATACAGCGGTCGCCTACTGTGCAATCGTGCGCCACGTGGGCGTTGATCATCAGCAGGTTATCGCTGCCCACCTTCGTCAATCCACCGCCCTGTACTGTGCCGCGATGAATGGTGACGCTTTCGCGAATGCGGTTGCGGTCGCCAATTTCGACGCGAGTAGGTTCACCAGCATATTTCAGATCCTGGTTAACTTCCCCGATAGAGGCGAACTGATAGATCTCGTTATCACGGCCAATTTTGGTATGGCCGTTAACCACAACGTGAGACTTCAGTACGGTGCCTTCGCCGATTTCGACGTTCGGCCCCACAATACAAAACGGGCCTATGTGGGCGTTAGCGCCGATAACGGCCCCGTCTTCCACAATGGCGGTAGGATGAATAAAGGCGGTTTTATCAATCACGGATTAGGACTCCCGGCTACGCGCACACATCATCGTCGCTTCGCAAACCACTTTACCGTCAACCAGCGCAACGCCTTTAAAGCGAGTCAGGCCACGACGGGTTTTTTCGAAGGTGACTTCCATAATCATCTGATCACCAGGCACGACCGGACGCTTAAAGCGCGCTTCATCAATACCCGCAAAGTAGTACAGCTCGCCAGGCTCCAGTTTACCAACGCTTTTAAACGCCAGAATACCGGTTGCCTGTGCCATAGCTTCCAGAATCAGCACGCCCGGTAAAATCGGTTTGCCAGGGAAGTGGCCCTGGAAAAACGGCTCATTTACAGAAACATTTTTCACTGCGCGCAGAAAACGACCTTCTTCAAAATCCAGCACGCGGTCAACCAGTAAGAATGGGAAACGGTGCGGCAGAAGTTCTAAAATCTCTTCAATGTGCAGAGTATCAGTGTCAGTTGTCAAAATACTCTTCCTGTCAAAATATACTAAGGGGCAA
>JBOFJM010000678.1:0-1994 GCA_051656825.1 Kluyvera sp. | reverse complement strand
ATGGCCTCATCCCACGGCGTCATCCCATCCTGATGCGTCTGCGAGGTCAGCTTGCCGTGCTCATCCGGCAGTAGTACCTGGCTGCGGGCATGGAAAGTTGAGCGAATATATTGTTCGCAGGTCAGGGCGATATCATGAGCGTTACGGCCCACCGCCAGCGCTTTCGACATTTCATACAGGTGGCGAGTGCGTTGCTCGCGATAACGCGCCACTCGCGCCTGATAGCGCACTCCGGCGGTAAGGTTACCAATCACCAGCCCGACGGTGAGCATGACGCCGAAAGTCAGCAGATATTGCACGTCAGATACCGCCAGTGTGCCGCGCGGGGCGACGAACACCAAATCGAAGCTGACTACGTTAATCACCGTCGCCAGCACCGACGGCCAGCGACCATAGCGCAACGCGACCACCACCACACCCAGCAGATAGAGCATCACCAGGTTAGCGGCTTCGAACGCGACCAGCCATTGAGCGGCAATAAAGGTAATCGCGGCGCACAGCCCCAGCGCCACCAGACAACCGCGAATTTGCACCCGCCATTTGTCGATAAAAGGGCGTCTATCGTGAGGCCGTTCCGGCAGCGCTATCGGGGTTTCATCAACGCCGACGACCAGTAAATCCAGCTCTGGCGCATGGCGGGAGAGGCGGTCACCAAAGCGTTCGCCGCGCCACCAGCGGCGCTTTTGCTGGCGGCCAATCACAATTTTGCCGAGGTTGTGTTCGCGGGCATAACGAATGACCGCCGCTTCTTCCGATGGCTCGGAAAGCGTCGCCGTTTCTGCGCCCAGTTCTTGCGCTAAGCGCAGCGCATTTAACACCGCGCGCCGCTGTGGCTCCGGCAGGCTGTGCAACGTAGGGGTTTCGACATACACCGCGTGCCAGGCACTCCCCAACCGCGCCGCCAGACGTGCGGCGGTGCGCACCAGCTTTTCGCTGCCGCTATGGTGTCCGATGCACAGCAGTATGGCGTCGTGGGTATGCCAGACTTTTTCCTGTCCCTGAGCATCGCGCCAGGCGCGCATCTGGTCATCTACGCGATCGGCCGTGCGACGCAGCGCCAGCTCACGCAGCGCAATCAGATTGCCCTTGCGGAAAAAGTTCTCAATGGCCCGTTCGGCCTGGCCTGCAAGATACACTTTGCCTTCGTTTAAACGCTGGCGTAGATCGTCCGGCGGCAGGTCTACCAGCACCACTTCATCGGCGGCATCAAAAAAAGGATCGGGCACGGTTTCACGCACCTGAATTCCGGTTACGCCGCTGACAATATCGTTGAGGCTTTCGAGGTGCTGGACGTTAACGGTGGTAAAAACGTCAATCCCCGCGTCCAGCAGCTCATCAATATCCTGCCAGCGTTTGGGGTGGCGTGAACCGGGCGCATTGCTGTGCGCCAGTTCATCCATTAATACCAGCGCCGGACGGCGGGCGAGGGCGGCATCAAGGTCAAATTCTTGCACATAGCGCCCCCGGTAGGCGGTGCGTTTTGGCGGCAGCACGCTCAAGCCGTGGAGCATGGCCGCTGTCTCTTTGCGGCCGTGGGTTTCCACCACGCCGGCCAGCACGTCTAACCCTTGTGAACGCAGGCGCTGCGCCTCTGCCAGCATCGCCCAAGTTTTGCCTACTCCAGCGCAGGCACCGAAGAAAATCTTCAGCTTGCCACGGTGCGCATCAGCGGTTTGTTCCAACAGGCGGTCCGGGTTCGGACGCAGCGGCTCATCGGTCATGGTTAGTTATCCTTGTGGGCATCCAGCGCCATATTCAGCTCAGTAATATTTACCACAGGCTGGCCGAGAAAGCCGAGTAACGGCGTGCGCGTTGCTGCCTGAACCTGTAGCACCAGCCAGTCAGCGGAAAGGTGGCGCGCTTTGGCGATGCGCGGCACTTGCCACAGCGCTGCGGCAGGTGTCAGGTTAGGGTCTAAACCGCTGGCGGAAGCGGTGACCAGTTCGACCGGCACTTCGCGGCTGGCGTCTGGGTTAGCGGCTCGCAGTGCGGCG
>JBOFJM010000677.1:0-2104 GCA_051656825.1 Kluyvera sp. | reverse complement strand
CATGTCGGCGATTAAATTGGCTGGGTCATCAACCCGACCGATTTCACCCCGGCGCTGTGTAACAGGTTAAGCGCTTTAATTATTTCATCGTAAGGCACGTCTTTCGCGCCCCCAATTAAGAAGACCGTTTTCGGATTCGCCTGCAAACGGCGCTGCGCTTCTGCAACCACCTGTTCAGGCGGTAGCTGCGGCATCTTCTCCTGACCTACGTTCACGCTGTATTGTCCCACACCGGAAACTTCAACAATCACCGGGGGTTCATCATTACTGCTTACAGCCTGTGATTCGGTTGCATCAGGCAGATCCACTTCCACGCTCTGCGTAATGATCGGCGCTGTCGCCATAAAGATAAGCAGCAGCACCAACAACACATCCAGCAGCGGAACGATGTTAATTTCGGACTTCAGTTCGCGACGCCCGCGTCCACGTGCTCTGGCCATGGCTTACCCCTTGTTGCTCTCGCTGGCGGTAAAAGCCTGACGGTGCAGAATGGCGGTGAACTCTTCCATAAAGTTGTCGTAGTTCATTTCCAGCTTGTTCACGCGCTGGTTCAGGCGGTTGTACGCCATAACCGCAGGAATTGCCGCGAACAGACCGATAGCCGTCGCGATCAACGCTTCCGCAATACCTGGCGCAACCATTTGCAAAGTAGCCTGTTTCACCGCGCCCAGCGCGATAAAGGCGTGCATGATCCCCCACACCGTACCGAACAGACCGATATACGGGCTGATAGAACCGACAGTACCCAGGAACGGTATGTGCGTTTCCAGATTTTCCAGTTCGCGGTTCATGGAAATGCGCATCGCACGCGAAGCCCCTTCCACTATCGCTTCCGGTGCATGGCCATTGGCACGATGCAGCCGCGCGAACTCTTTGAAGCCGCTATAGAAAATCTGCTCAGAACCCGCCAGATTGTCCCGACGCCCCTGGCTCTCCTGGTACAGGCGAGACAGTTCGATGCCAGACCAGAACTTATCTTCAAACGCTTCTGCTTCACGGCTTGCGGCGTTAAGAATGCGCGTTCTCTGGATGATAATGGCCCAAGATGCGATTGAAAAACCAATCAAAATCAGCATGATAAGTTTAACCAGAAGGCTCGCCTTCAGGAACAAATCAAGGATATTCATGTCAGTCACTGCTTAAACTCCGCGACAATAGACTTGGGAAGCGCACGAGGCTTCATGATGAGTGGATCAACACAGACAATCAGGACTTCTGCTTCGTTCAGAACCTTATTCTCAGCGTTGACAATTCTCTGCGTAAATACCATTGAAGTACCCCGCATTGATGTAATTTCTGTCTGGACTTCGAGCATATCGTCGAGTCGGGCAGGCGCAAAATACTCCAGCGTCATCTTACGCACGACAAAGGCCACGCGTTCAGCCAGCAATACC
This sequence comes from Kluyvera sp., assembly GCA_051656825.1. Lineage (GTDB taxonomy): Bacteria > Pseudomonadota > Gammaproteobacteria > Enterobacterales > Enterobacteriaceae > Kluyvera. The sequence goes on along the minus strand of JBOFJM010000677.1, from coordinate 710 downwards.
TGTTGACTGAAGTGATGGTGACGCAGCATCTCTGTGCGTGCTCTTTCATAGAAAGCGACATAGCTGGCGTGGTAAACCACACCACCGGCGTCGGTATCTTCGTAATAGACCCGAACCGGCCATCGAAACAGCGTTGTATTCACTTTACATCCCAGTAATACAAAAAAATTTTTGGGTTTTTGAACTTCGCTACTATACGCGCGGGAAAGATGGTTTGGAATGGGGGGAAGTAAACGGAGCGTAAATTTTTATGGGCTTATGCAAGCCCATTATCATTAGGCGATAATTTTCATCTGTAGAAGAAAAAAATCAGTCCCGCGAACAGGACGAGATCGGCGATAAGCGGACAAAAAATCCCCTGCCAGTGGGTTGCACGTGGACGGAACCCCACCCCGTGAATTACGCCAGCGCACACTGACCACATCAGCAGAAAACCATGCCAGATTTCCAGCTCACTGGTCTTCGCCGCAAAACGCGCCGGATCCCAGAAAATGCAGCCAGCTAACGCCAGGGCCATAACAAGGGAAAGCGCCCGCAAGGGGCGCTTATCCATTATCGCGTACAACATTGCGATAACATTTTTCATTACTGGTTTTCTTCACCTGCTTTGGACGCTTCTACATGCTCCAGCGCCAGGGCGGTGATCACGCCGAATGCACAGGCAAGAAGCGTTCCCAAAATCCATGCGAAATACCACATATCTAGCTCCT
>JBOFJM010000676.1:0-33075 GCA_051656825.1 Kluyvera sp. | reverse complement strand
GAAACAGCTGCAAACGATTCTGTTTGAAAAACAGGGCATTAAACCCCTGAAAAAAACGCCAGGTGGTGCGCCATCGACGTCGGAAGAGGTGCTGGAAGAGCTGGCGCTGGACTACCCACTGCCGAAAGTCATTCTTGAGTATCGTGGGCTGGCAAAGCTTAAATCGACGTATACCGATAAACTGCCGCTGATGATTAACCCGAAAACGGGGCGTGTACACACCTCGTATCATCAGGCGGTGACGGCGACCGGGCGTCTGTCATCTACCGATCCAAATCTGCAAAACATCCCAGTGCGTAATGAGGAAGGGCGTCGTATTCGTCAGGCGTTTATTGCACCGCAAGATTATGTCATTGTTTCTGCGGACTATTCGCAAATCGAACTGCGTATTATGGCGCACCTGTCACGTGATGAAGGTCTGCTGAAGGCGTTTGCCGAAGGTAAGGATATCCACCGCGCAACGGCGGCGGAAGTGTTTGGCCTGCCGCTGGAGAGTGTCACCAACGAACAGCGCCGCAGCGCGAAAGCGATTAACTTTGGCCTGATTTACGGCATGAGCGCCTTTGGCCTTGCGCGTCAGTTGAACATTCCGCGTAAAGAAGCGCAGAAGTATATGGATTTGTACTTCGAGCGTTACCCTGGCGTGCTGGAATACATGGAGCGCACCCGTGCGCAGGCGAAAGATCAGGGTTATGTTTCCACGCTTGATGGCCGTCGCTTATATCTGCCAGACATCAAATCCAGCAATGGTGCGCGCCGCGCTGGGGCGGAACGTGCGGCAATTAACGCCCCGATGCAGGGGACGGCGGCAGACATTATCAAGCGCGCGATGATAGCCGTCGATAAGTGGCTGGAAGGTGAGAAGCCGCGTGTACGAATGATCATGCAGGTGCACGATGAATTAGTGTTTGAAGTGCATAAAGATGACGTGGATGCGGTCGCGAAAAAAGTCCATGAGCTGATGGAAAACAGTACCACGCTGGACGTACCGTTGCTGGTGGAAGTGGGCAGCGGCGAAAACTGGGATCAAGCGCATTAAGGAACCAGTTATAAACGTCCTTTTATGTAAGTAAGCAACATAACTTATCTAATTTTGTTATGAATATTAGAATTTGTTATGTAACGAGTGAAAAAAAACTACAAAAAGTGCTTTCTGTCAGAAGTAAAAAAGAGTAGAGTTAATCGCGTAGGGTACAGAGGTAAGATGTTCTATCTTTCAGACCTTTTACTTCACGTAATCGGATTTGGCTGAATATTTTAGCCGCCCCAGTCAGTAATGACTGGGGCGTTTTTTATTGGGCGAAAGAAAATTAGCCAAGCCGGAGTCTTGCTAAACTTAGCCAATTAATCTGTTTTATATCAGTAAGTTGAATGTAGGCCTGATAAGCGTTGTGCCATCAGGCTACATAGGCGAGATGCTTACTCTTCTGCGGCTTCAGGTTCTTCCTGCGGCGGAATATCGTTAAACCAGCTATCCAGTTTCTGACGTAGTTTATCCACGCCCTGCTTTTTCAGTGACGAAAATGCCTCAACCTGAACGTCGCCGTTAAAGGCTAATGCCGCTTCCCGCACCAGGTTCAACTGGGCTTTACGCGCGCCGCTTGCCAGCTTGTCTGCCTTGGTCAGCAGCACTAAAACAGGGATTTCGCTGGCGACGGCCCACTCGATCATTTGTTGGTCGAGATCCTTCAGCGGATGGCGAATATCCATCAGCACGACTAATCCTTTCAGGCACAGACGTTTTTCCAGGTATTCACCCAGCGCTCGCTGCCATTTGATTTTCATCTCTTCGGGAACTTGCGCGTAGCCGTAGCCTGGCAAGTCCACCAGACGTTTACCCTCAGCGACCTCAAACAGGTTGATGAGCTGGGTTCGTCCTGGCGTTTTTGAAGTACGCGCCAGGCCTTTCTGGTTGGTGAGTGTATTCAGGGCGCTGGATTTCCCCGCGTTGGAGCGGCCGGCGAATGCAACTTCGATTCCGGTATCGGAAGGTAAGTGGCGGATATCTGGCGCGCTGGTCACAAAGTGCGTCAGTTGATAGTTCCAGTTAGTCAAAGCGGTCGTCTCCGTGAAATCAGGCAATGGGGGCGATTATACCCTAACGGTAAAAAAAGGCTGGTTTTCCTCAGTACCCATTGGTTGTAAGCCAATGCCCTTTCGTTTGTAAGACATTTGCCATAGTTTCTTTGCGAAATCCACGTGATAATTTGGAGTGAATACTATTGAATTTCTTTTAAATCATGTTGTTAATTTTATCTGGCATGTCTCACATGCAGAACGTCTACCGCTTCGCTGCTTGTGAGTTTAATGGAATGCGGTAAAGTAACGCTCATCGGCAGGATGCCAGAAGGATGATGACTCAGGATGAGGGGTCGGGAGCGCCAGGAGGCGAGGACCAACGGAATCAGTCAGGAAGACAAGCGTCTTGGAGACGTTTAACAGGGAAAGGGAACAATAACAGGGACTGTTATTAAGCTAACGGACAAACAGGGCGCGTTGTAGGCAAACACGGAATGTAGAACCCGTAACGGGTTGTGAGTCAGGAAAAAAGGCGACAGATTACTCTGTCGCCTTTTTTCTTTGTTTGCTTTCTGCTAGATTCCGGCTCAATTCTATACTGAATAAAACGGCTTAAAGACATTACATCATGAAAAAACCAACCTCTGCACCACGCAGCAAAGCACCGGGTAAACAGCGTCGTAAAACACGTGAAGAGTTAAACCAGGAAGCCCGCGATCGTAAACGCGACAAAAAGCACCGTGGTCACTCGGCGGGCAGCCGCGCGAGCGGTGGTCAGGGCGCATCCGGTTCTAACAATCAGAAACAGCAAAAAGATCCACGTATTGGCAGTAAAAAACCTATCGCGCTGGGTGTTACTGATACCCCAGTCGTGAAGCAGCATAAACCAAAGAGCGAGAAACCTATGCTTTCACCGCAGGCTGAGCTTGATTTGCTGGAGAACGATGAGCGCCTGGACGCGCTGCTGGAACGTCTGGAAGAGGGCGAAACCCTGAATGCTGAAGAGCAAAGCTGGGTTGACGCCAAACTGGATAGAATTGACGAGCTGATGCAACAACTCGGCCTCTCTTATGATGATGACGAAGAAGAAGAGGAAGACGAGGGCAAAGAAGACATGATGCGCCTGCTGAAAGGTGGAAACTAACGTTTGCACTCGATTGGCTTGCCAGTCCTGCTTATAACCCTTTTGGTTGTATGTTATCTGGTGTGGTTATTCGTTAAACTACGACGGTTGTCGCGGCGTCAAAAGTGGCTGCGCAACCGGCTGTTGCACCGCTCTGCGGTCACGCCGGCAAGCCGTCGTCGTTCTCGACACCACCGGAAGGAGTGAGCATGTCTGTGCAGTTAATCGACTGGGATCTGGCCCTGATCCAAAAATATAACTATTCTGGGCCGCGCTATACCTCGTATCCCACCGCACTGGAATTTTCCGACGCCTTTGGCGAATCAGAGTTTCTCAACGCCGTTGCGCGTTACCCTGAGCGACCATTGTCGCTGTATGTCCACATCCCGTTTTGCCACAAGCTCTGTTACTTCTGCGGCTGCAATAAAATTGTCACCCGCCAACAGCATAAAGCCGATCAATACCTCGATGTGCTAGAACAAGAAATTCGCCAGCGTGCGCCGCTGTTTTCGGGCCGTCATGTTAGCCAACTGCACTGGGGCGGCGGTACGCCAACCTATCTCAATAAGGCGCAAATTAGCCGTCTGATGACGCTGTTGCGCGAAAACTTTCATTTTGATGCGGATGCCGAGATCTCCATTGAGGTCGATCCACGTGAAATTGAACTGGATATTGTTGACCACCTGCGCGCCGAGGGCTTTAACCGCCTGAGCATGGGCGTACAGGACTTCAACAAAGAAGTGCAGCGCCTGGTTAACCGTGAGCAGGACGAAGATTTCATCTTTGCGCTACTTAACCACGCCCGTGAGATTGGCTTTACGTCTACCAATATTGACCTGATCTACGGCCTGCCAAAGCAGACGCCGGAGAGTTTTGCATTTACGCTACAGCGCGTTGCTGAACTGAATCCTGACCGTCTGAGCGTATTTAACTATGCGCACCTGCCAACGCTTTTTGCCGCGCAGCGCAAGATTAAAGATGCCGACCTGCCATCCGCACAACAGAAACTGGATATCCTGCAAGAAACAATTGCCTCGCTGACGCAGGCGGGTTACCAGTTTATCGGGATGGATCACTTTGCGCGCCCGGATAACGAACTGGCTATCGCCCAGCGCGAAGGCGTGCTACACCGCAACTTCCAGGGGTATACCACGCAAGGTGATACCGACTTGTTAGGTATGGGTGTCTCTGCAATCAGCATGATTGGCGATTGCTACGCGCAGAACCAAAAAGAGCTGAAACTCTACTACCAGCAGGTGGCTGAGCAAGGAAATGCCCTGTGGCGCGGTATCGCCTTAACCCGCGATGACTGTATTCGCCGTGATGTGATTAAGTCGCTTATCTGTAACTTTGCCCTCGACTTTGCGGCGATTGAAACGCAGTGGAACCTTAAATTTAGCGATTACTTTGCGCAAGACATGGCCTTGCTGGCTCCGCTGGCTGCGGATGGGCTGGTGGACATCGATGAGAAAGGGATTCAGGTGACCGCGAAAGGCCGGCTGTTGATTCGCAATATCTGTATGTGCTTCGATGCTTACTTGCGTCAGAAAGCGCGGATGCAGCAGTTCTCGCGCGTTATTTAGCCGGGTTGCCCGGTGGCGCTTCGCTTACCGGGCCTACGAAATCTCAATAAGTAGGTCGGGTAAGCGAAGCGCCACCCGACAAACCTGCTAGCTGAACAGCCCGACCAGCGCGGCGCATAACACTGCGGCTATTGCGGTTTGTGGTGAGTGGTTAGCCGCGCCACTCGACGCCAGATTAATTAATGATTCAAGCATTTTCGTCCCCCCGTATTGCCGGGCAGAATAATACTCAACTCATCGGAACAGTAAAGTACGAAATTGCAGCAATTTGCGCTAATCGAGCACTATTTACACTTTTCCTGGCGTTACTCCATTCCTAACTCTTTCAGCTTGCGCGTCAGCGTATTTCTCCCCCAGCCAAGCAGGCGAGCGGCCTCTTGCTTGTGCCCCTGAGTGTGCCGCAGTGCGGTGGTTAACAGCGTGCGTTCCATCTCTGGCTGCGCCTCTGAAAGCAGGTTTTGATGACCGGAACGGAGCGCTTTGTCAGCCCACTGTGCCAGTAGCGTCGCCCAGCTATCCGGCAGTGACGCCGACGCTGTGCTATCCGGGACGCTGGCTTCAAACAGCTCGCCGGGCAGGTCTTGAATCAGCACTTCTTGCCCGGCGGCCATCACCGTCAACCAGCGGCAGGTGTTTTCCAACTGGCGCACGTTCCCCGGCCAGGCGAGGCGCGTTAATGCCGCTTCCGTTTCAGGGTGCAGCAGTTTGGCTTCCACGCCTAATTCACGCGCCGCCACCTGCAAGAAATGATGTGCCAGACGAGGGATATCTTCCCGACGCTCGCGCAGCGGCGGCAGGTGGACGCGAATCACGTTCAGACGGTGGAATAAGTCTTCACGGAATTTGCCTTCCTGCACCCGCTGTTCCAGGTTTTGGTGCGTTGCCGCGATAATGCGCACATCGACTTTCACCGGCGCATAGCCGCCGACGCGGTAAAACTGCCCGTCAGCGAGCACGCGCAACAGACGCGTTTGTACATCCATTGGCATATCGCCAATTTCATCAAGAAATAACGTGCCACCATCGGCCTGTTCAAAACGTCCCTGGCGCACGGTATTCGCGCCGGTAAACGCTCCTTTTTCATGACCAAACAGCTCAGACTCAATCAAATCTTTCGGTATCGCCGCCATATTCAGTGCGATAAACGGCGCTTTGACGCGTGGGCTGTGGCGATGCAGCGCATGAGCGACCAGCTCTTTACCCGTGCCAGACTCGCCGTTAATCAGTACGCTGATTGATGAGCGCGAGAGGCGACCAATAATGCGGAACACGTCCTGCATGGCGGGCGCTTCACCGATAATATCGGTGGTTGGGTCGTTAACCTGCACATTGCGCGGCTGCTGCTGTTCCTGATAATGGCTAATGGCGCGTTCAACCAGCGCCACCGCTTCGTCGATATCGAACGGTTTTGGCAGGTAATCAAACGCCCCTTGCTGATAAGCGCTGACCGCTGCATCCAGATCGGAATGCGCCGTCATTATGATGACCGGAAGCATCGGGTGGCGCTGTTTGATTTGCGTTAACAGCGCCAGACCGTCCATGCCAGGCATACGGATGTCGGACATCAGCACGTCGGGCGTTTTGGTGGTCAGTGCCTCAAGCACCTCTTTCCCGCCTTCAAAGGTCGTGCAGGTTAACCCTGCGCCGGTGAGTGCGCGTTCAAGCACCCAACGGATGGAGCTATCGTCATCAACGACCCAGACTATCCCTCGTTGCATAAACACACCTTATTTTTTAATTGGCAGGTAAACCGAAAACTCGGTATGGCCCGGCCAACTGGTAAATTCAATTTTGCCGGAGTGCTGATCGATAAGGCTGCGCGCAATCGACAGACCCAGCCCGGTGCCGCCTTCACGCCCGCTGACCATCGGGTAAAACAGCGTATCCTGTAAATGTGATGGAATGCCTGGGCTGTTATCGTCGATATCGATTCGGGCCGCCAGACGGTAGCGCACGCCGTGCAGCGTTAACTGGAAAGCCGTGCGAGTACGCAGGATGATTTCGCCCCCTTCGGGGCCTAAGGCCTGAAGCGCATTACGCACAATATTTAAGAGAACTTGTTCTATTTGGTCGGGATCGTGCGGTAACTCCGGCAAACTTGGATCGTAATCACGCACCAGCGTGACGTTATCCGGTAATTCCATCGAAACCAGTTTCACCACTCGCTCTGCCACTTTGTGAATGCTTTCGGTGATATGTGTGCCGGGATGCTGCGGGCCAAGTAAACGGTCAACCAGATTACGCAGGCGGTCGGCCTGTTCAATAATGACGTTGGTATATTCCATTAGCGCTGGGTCTGGCAGTGCTTTGCTCAGCAGTTGTGCTGCGCCACGTAGGCCGCCTAGCGGGTTTTTTATCTCATGGGCTAGCCCGCGCACCAGATCGCGTGCAGCGATTTGCTGGGCGTGTTGTAGCTGTTCCTGGCTCAGACGGCGCTGGTTATCCATCGGCGCCATTTCCAGCAGGATAAAACCGTCCGGCAAACGCTGCGCCGTAAGCGAGAGAATATGCGATCGACCATCAATGACCAGCGTCACTTCATTATCGGTAAACCCTTGCCCCGCCAGGAGACTTTCCTGCATCAGGCCGATATTCAGCGAAAAATAGCTCAGGAGTTCAGGTAGTGGAGTGCCAAAAAGTTTGCGTGCGCTTTGCGCCAGCAGTTGCTGCGCCGCAGGGTTCGCGTAGTGAACGGCTAAATCGTCATCAACCAATAAGATACTGTTGATTAACGAGTTGAGGATCTGCCCAGCATCGGGCAGTGCGCCTGTTGCCATTTAGCAGTCTCCTGAAAAGGCTTGCACTGTTTTAGTGCAGTATAGCTTTTAATTAATAAAAAGCGCGAAATATCAGGTTGTTGGTGGAGAAAAAAGCCCATCCTGAGATGGGCTGAAAGTTTCCACGGCAACTCAATTCCAGATGGCCGCATCACACGGCATCATCCAGAAAGTACAACTTAAAACGTTATTACACGCTGTAGTAAAGTTCGAACTCTACCGGGTGCGGCGTCATGCGTACGCGGTCGTTTTCTTCAGTACGCAGGCCAATGTAAGCATCGATAGCTTCGTTGGTGAATACGCCACCGGCAGTCAGGAACTCACGGTCAGCGTCCAGCGCGTTCAGTGCTTCTTCCAGAGAGCCTGCAACCTGTGGGATCTCTTTTGCTTCTTCTGGCGGCAGGTCATACAGGTTTTTATCCATGGCTTCGCCTGGATGGATTTTGTTTTTGATACCGTCGAGGCCAGCCATCAGCAGCGCGGCGAAGCACAGGTACGGGTTAGCCGCTGGGTCTGGGAAACGCACTTCGATACGACGTGCTTTCGGAGACGCCACCACCGGAATACGGATGGATGCGGAACGGTTACGAGCAGAGTAAGCCAGCATCACCGGTGCTTCGTAACCCGGAACCAAACGCTTGTAGGAGTTGGTGGTTGGGTTCGCCAGGGCGTTGATAGCTTTAGCGTGTTTGATAACGCCGCCGATGTAGTACAGCGCTTGCTCAGACAGACCCGCGTATTTGTCACCGGAGAACAGGTTTACGCCGTTCTTGGACAAAGACATGTGGCAGTGCATACCGGAGCCGTTATCGCCAAACATAGGTTTTGGCATAAAGGTTGCAGTTTTACCGAAACGGTGAGCGACGTTGTGAACGACATATTTGTAGATCTGAATTTCGTCCGCTTTTTTGGTCATGGTGTTAAAGCGGGTCGCGATTTCGTTCTGGCCAGCGGTTGCCACTTCGTGGTGGTGCGCTTCAACGACCAGACCCATCTCTTCCATGATAAGGCACATGGTAGAACGGATGTCCTGAGAGGAATCGACCGGAGGAACCGGGAAGTAACCGCCTTTCACGCCTGGACGGTGACCTTTGTTACCACCTTCGTATTTGGTGGAGGAGTTCCATGCGCCTTCGATATCATCGATAGCCACGTGAGAACCGGAGATGGATGCACCGAAACGGATGTCATCAAACAGGAAGAACTCTGGCTCTGGCCCAAACAGAACGGTGTCTGCGATGCCGGTAGCGCGCAGGTATTCTTCAGCGCGTTTAGCAATGGAGCGCGGGTCGCGGTCGTAGCCTTGCAGTGTGCCTGGTTCCAGGATGTCACAACGGATGATCAGGGTAGATTCTTCAAAGAACGGGTCGATGAGCGCAGTAGATGCGTCCGGCATCAGAACCATGTCAGATTCGTTAATGCCTTTCCAGCCGCCGATGGAGGAGCCGTCAAACATTTTGCCTTCTTCGAAGAATTCGGCATTTACCTGATGAGCAGGGATAGTGACGTGCTGTTCTTTACCTTTGGTATCGGTGAAGCGCAAATCGACAAACTTCACTTCATGCTCATTCAGCATCGTCAAAACGTGTTCAGCGGACATACTTTACATCTCCCGGATTTGTCATTGTCGTCGTGGTAACGAGGTCTTAAATCACTGCTTAAAAGTGGCGTTGTTGCCCTGAAAAATATAAAGCGAAATCTGTGCCAACTTTTAAATCACCCCCAAAAGGCGTTATCATGCGCACCATAGTGCAAAAGGGCTGCACCACGATAGCGTCTTTGCACCATTATAGTGCTTATCCCATTGAGTTGAGCACCATATTGGTGCAAATTGTGATTAGGTGCCCTTTTTATGCTCCGTGAAAGCGATCACAAAGAAACTCTGCAATACTTGTTTGCGGAGGATCTCTGTGATCCTGTTTTGTAGTGCGATTAATCCGTGTACAATAACGCGCTATTTCTAATGCCCGAGGCAAAGTTGTGATCGAAAATTTGCGTAACATCGCCATCATCGCGCACGTTGACCATGGTAAAACTACCCTGGTTGATAAGCTGCTCCAGCAATCCGGTACGTTTGATGCGCGTGCTGAAACACAAGAGCGTGTGATGGACTCCAACGATTTGGAGAAAGAGCGTGGGATTACCATCCTCGCGAAAAACACCGCTATCAAATGGAATGACTACCGTATCAACATCGTTGATACCCCAGGGCACGCCGACTTCGGTGGTGAAGTTGAACGTGTAATGTCCATGGTAGACTCCGTGCTGCTGGTTGTTGATGCAATGGATGGCCCGATGCCGCAGACGCGCTTCGTGACCAAAAAAGCATTTGCTCACGGCCTGAAGCCAATTGTTGTTATCAACAAAGTTGACCGTCCAGGCGCACGTCCTGATTGGGTTGTTGACCAGGTATTCGACCTGTTCGTTAACCTCGACGCGACCGACGAGCAGCTGGACTTCCCTATCATTTACGCTTCTGCGCTGAATGGTATTGCTGGTGTTGATCACGAAAATATGGCGGAAGACATGACCCCGCTGTATCAGGCGATTGTTGACCATGTACCTGCTCCAGACGTAGACCTGGATGGCCCGCTGCAGATGCAAATCTCCCAGCTGGACTACAACAACTACGTTGGTGTTATCGGTATCGGCCGTATCAAACGCGGTAAAGTGAAACCAAACCAGCAGATCACTATCATTGATAGCGAAGGCAAAACCCGTAACGGTAAAGTCGGTAAAGTACTGACTCACCTGGGTCTGGAGCGTATCGATAGCGACCTGGCGGAAGCGGGCGATATCATCGCAATCACTGGTCTGGGTGAACTGAACATCTCCGACACCATCTGCGACCCGCAGAACGTCGAAGCGCTGCCAGCGCTGTCCGTTGATGAACCAACGGTAACCATGTTCTTCAACGTCAACACCTCTCCATTCTGTGGTAAAGAAGGTAAATACGTTACCTCTCGTCAGATTCTTGACCGCCTGAAGAAAGAGCTGGTGCACAACGTGGCACTGCGTGTTGAAGAAACCCCGGATGCTGATGCATTCCGCGTTTCCGGTCGTGGTGAACTGCACCTGTCCGTACTGATTGAAAACATGCGTCGTGAAGGTTTCGAGATGGCGGTTTCCCGTCCGAAAGTTATCTTCCGCGAAATCGATGGCCGTAAACAAGAGCCATTCGAAAACGTAACGCTGGACGTCGAAGAGCAGCACCAGGGTTCTGTTATGCAGGCACTGGGCGAGCGTAAAGGCGACCTGAAAAACATGAATCCAGACGGTAAAGGCCGCGTACGTCTTGACTACGTGATTCCTAGCCGTGGTCTGATCGGCTTCCGTTCAGAATTCATGACCATGACTTCCGGTACGGGTCTGCTGTACTCCACCTTCAGCCACTACGACGACGTTCGTCCGGGTGAAGTGGGCCAGCGTCAGAACGGCGTACTGATCTCCAACGGTCAGGGTAAAGCAGTTGCCTTCGCACTGTTCAGCCTGCAAGACCGCGGTAAACTGTTCCTGGGCCACGGCGCAGAAGTTTACGAAGGCCAGATCATCGGTATTCACAGTCGTTCTAACGACCTGACTGTAAACTGCCTGACCGGTAAGAAACTGACCAACATGCGTGCTTCCGGTACTGACGAAGCTACGACCCTGGTTCCGGCACAGAAAATGACTCTGGAGCAAGCTCTGGAATTCATCGATGACGACGAACTGGTAGAAGTAACTCCAACTTCTATCCGTATTCGTAAACGTCACCTGACCGAGAACGATCGTAAACGCGCGATGCGTGGTCCAAAAGAAGATTAATTTCTTTTTTAATGACAGCAAAAACCTGCCTACGATGGCAGGTTTTTTTTTACCTGATGAGTCGGCGGAATGTCGCAATATGCCGCTTCTCAGCGCTACTTTTTCGCCAGAATTATGTCCCCACCCCCCTTAAGAGAGCTTTGTCACAATTATCTGCAAAGACTTTCGGCGCTGTTTGCTTTCTTTTTCGTCGTGAGCGTAAGATACCTCATCTGGTTTAAACCAAAAGGGTTAAACAATGACGGGTAATCAATCTACCGTTGAAAATGCGAAAGAGAAATTAGACCGCTGGTTAAAAGATGGCATTACGACGCCAGGTGGAAAACTTCCTTCAGAAAGAGAGCTTGGAGAACTGCTCGGTATTAAGCGCATGACGCTACGCCAGGCGCTACTTAACCTGGAGGCGGAATCAAAAATATTCCGTAAGGATCGTAAAGGGTGGTTTGTCACGCAGCCGCGTTTCAATTACAGCCCAGAGCTATCCGCGAGCTTCCAGCGCGCAGCCATTGAGCAGGGCAGAGAGCCTTCCTGGGGTTTTATGGAGAAAAGCCGTATCGCCGAGCTACCGGAGACGGTGCTTCCACTAATGGCGGCGATACCATCGGCTGAACTGTATCGAGTGACAGGCTGGGGAGCGCTGGAAGGGCATAAAGTTTTCTATCATGAAACGTTTATTAATCCCGAAGTTGCTCCGGGTTTTATTGATCAGCTAGAGAACCGATCTTTTTCTACTGTATGGGAAAAGTGCTATCAAAAAGAGACGGTTGTAAAAAAACTGATTTTTAAGCCAGTCCGAATGCCGGGGGATATCAGTAAATTTATTGGCGGCTCTGCGGGTATGCCTGCAATTTTAATTGAAAAGCATCGAGCCGACCAGGATGGCAACATCGTGCAAATAGATATTGAATATTGGCGATTTGAGGCTGTTGACCTCATCATTAACCTGTAGGTGTTTTATGCTCACAACAAATAATGCGATAAAAATTCTGCAACGTGTCGATACACTTCCTCTTTATCTTCATGCTTATGCTTATCATTTAAACATGCGGCTTGAAAGAATATTACCGAATGATTTGCTGGATATTGCTCATGAAAATAAATTGTGTGGTGTAAAAATTCACGTTTTGGATGGTGAGCGTTTCTCGCTTGAGAACATGAATAACGATGAGTTATCTGCTTTTGGTGATAAAGCTCGCCGCCTTAACCTTGACGTGCATATTGAAACAAGCGCTTCGGATAGAAAATCTATCGATCAGGCGGCGGAAATTGCGCTAAAAACAGGGGCATCATCTGTTCGCTTTTATCCACGCTATGAAGGTCATTTGCAGGAAGTAATGTCGATTATCGCTAAGGATATTGCTTACATACGAGATACTTATCAAAGCAGCGGCTTAACTTTTACACTTGAACAGCATGAAGATCTGAAAAGTGATGAGCTGGTGTCATTAGTTCAGGAAGGTGAAATGGACTCACTCTCCTTATTATTTGATTTTGCGAACATGATCAATGCTAATGAGCATCCGCTTGACGCTCTGAAAACGATGGCCCCACATATTACGCAGGTTCATATTAAAGATGCGCTGATCATCAAGGAAGACGGTGGATTGGGGCATAAAGCCTGTATTTCTGGCCAGGGAGATATGCCTTTTAAAGCGTTGTTAACGGAACTTATTTGCTTGGGTGACGATAAACCACAGGTAATGGCTTATGGGCTGGAAGAGGAAGTTGATTATTATGCACCAGCGTTTCGCTTTACAAATGAAGATGACAATCCGTGGATCCCTTATCGTCAACTGAGCGAAACACCGCTGCCGGAAGCTCATGAGCTGGATATGCGGCTACTCAAGGAAAAAGAGGATGCTATAAATCAGATAAAATTTGTCAGGGATGTATTGCAACAGATTAAACAAGAGGCAGCTCACCTTTTAAATAAATAATAACTTTCTAATTTAAATCCGATTAATAAAAACCATTCATAAGTGAATGGTCAGGTCTCTATTTTCTTTAAATAAGTGATTTTAATAATCATTTAGGGAATGTTATGCTCACAAAAAAGAAATGGGCGTTATTTAGTCTGTTAACGCTATGTGGTGGTACTATCTATAAATTACCCTCACTGAAAGATGCGTTTTATATACCGATGCAGGAATATTTCCATTTAACCAATGGGCAAATTGGCAACGCGATGTCGGTAAACTCATTTGTCACGACGGTTGGTTTTTTTCTATCTATTTACTTTGCCGATAAACTGCCGCGTAAATACTCCATGTCATTGTCACTGATTGCCACCGGGTTACTGGGGGTTTATTTGACCACCATGCCGGGATATTGGGGGATCCTCTTTGTCTGGGCATTGTTTGGTGTCACCTGCGACATGATGAACTGGCCAGTGCTACTGAAATCGGTCAGCCGGTTGGGTAATAGCGAACAACAGGGGCGCCTGTTTGGCTTCTTCGAAACGGGCCGTGGGATTGTTGACACTGTGGTCGCTTTCACCGCTCTGGCCGTGTTTACTTGGTTTGGCAGCGGTTTATTAGGCTTCAAAGCGGGTATCTGGTTCTATTCCATTATCGTGATGGTGGTGGGTGTGATTATTTTCTTTGTTTTGAATGACAAAGAAACAGAACCCGCAGTTGAAGTGAAAAAGGATAATGATGCATCTAAAAGTACCAGTATGTCATCGGTACTGAAGGACAAAACGATCTGGCTCATCGCTTTCAATGTCTTCTTTGTTTATGCTGTTTACTGCGGTCTGACATTCTTTATTCCGTTCTTAAAAAATGTTTATATGCTGCCAGTTGCGCTGGTGGGGGCATATGGCATTATTAACCAGTACTGCCTGAAAATGATTGGTGGGCCAATTGGTGGAATGATTTCAGACAAAATACTGAAATCACCTAGTAAATACCTGTGCTACACCTTTGTTATCAGTACCGTGGCGTTGGTTCTGTTGATTATGTTGCCCCATGAAAGTATGCCAGTTTATTTAGGCATGATGTGTTGGCGCTATTGTTTTTACCCAACGCGCCGTATTCTTTGCACCGATTGGTGAAGCGAACATTGCCGAAAATCAGACTGGGGCGGCGATGGCTTTGGGAAGTTTTATCGGTTATGCACCAGCAATGTTCTGCTTTAGCCTTTACGGCTACATTCTGGATTTAAATCCAGGTATTGTGGGCTATAAAATTGTATTCGGTATTATGGCCGGCTTCGCGTTCTGTGGTGCGATAGTCTCTGTGATGTTGGTTAAGCGCATTAGTCAGCGTAAGCAAGAGAGATTAGCGGCTGAGGCTTGATATCGCGCTATCCCTGTATATGAAGAAAACCGCTGACTATCTCAGCGGTTTTCTTATATCAAAAGTGGTTTCAGAAAATAGCGGCCATTGCAGTTATATGCTCATCGCCGTTGTTTTTTCTTCAGTACTCACATTGTCGGGTTGAAAAACGCGATTCTTTCGTTGGTTTATTTCCTCAATAATCAAAGCAAAGCGCGTTTCATTGAGCTTATAAAAGAAGCCCATAGTCAGAGCGGCAATAATAGCAAGAGAGCACGGCCAGAGGAAAATGAGCTGGCGTAAACCGAGCAGGGTGGCGTCGCTTTGGACGATATTAGGGATATAACCGATTTGCGTCAGCATAATGCCAGGCAGAAGCCCGGCAAGCGCGGCGGAAATTTTTCGTGAAAAAGTGTAGCCGGTATAGACCGAACCTTCAGCGCGAATCCCCGTTTTCCACTCTCCGTAATCAACCGTACCCGGGACCAGCGCCCAGTTCAGGCTGTTAACAAACGCCGTGCCGAAAAAGGCCATGCATGAGAAGGCCACAAATGAAAACGACGTCTCGCCCCAGATAAAGTTCAGCACATCGCCGATGGCCCATAATGTCAGGCCGCTGAGATAAACCCGTTTTTTACCAAAGCGTTTCACGGTTAGTGGAACCAGCAGCACGCCGAGCAAAATACATCCCATGCTGAAAAAGCCCATCCACGACAGCAAATGGATATCGTTGAGCACGTACTGGGTGTAATAGACCTGAATTGCCAGCTTGATGTTAAACGCCGCCAGCGTACACAGGTTGGCGATGCACAGCACCAGCAGAGGAGGATTACGGAAAATGGCACAGAACGACTTGTAAATGCTGGGCTTGTGATGGTCCGGCACGTTTTCGATATAGCGCTCCTTCACCCCGCGAAAGCACCACCACATACTGAACAACCCGCAGGTGGAGAAAATCAGCGCGGTGCTCAGATACCCCAGGGCGGGCGAAGCAGTAAAAAGCCCTTGAATCGGCATAAAGCCAACGGTACACAGCAGTAAGCCCAACGTTGCGCCACCCTGACGCCAGGCGGCAAGCTGGGCGCGCTCGTGCGGGTTTTTAGTGATGGCGGGAACCATCGCCCCGTAGGAGCAGTTCATCAGGCTATAAAACAGGCCGAATAGCATAAACAGCGCGGTTGCCAGCGCGGTTTTAACCGTGAGCGTAAAATCGGTGGCTAAAAACTGCGCTGTCCCAACCAGCGCCACAGGAAATGAGGCATACAAAATAAACGGTCTGAATTTCCCTTTTGCGTCAATATTGCGCCGTGAGTCGAGCAGAACACCGGTCAACATATCGGTGAAGGCGGTGAAGAACTTTGCCACCAGAAAGATAATGCCACCGTAATAGGCGGGCATCCCCAGTTCATCGGTATAAAATTTAAGCAGATACAGCGTGCCGATACTCAGCATCAGGTTTGAGCCAAAGTCACCTACGCCATAGGCGCATTTTTCCCGTAGGCTCAATTTTAGCGTTAGCGGATCATGGTCAGACATAATCGCCCCTCAGTAACGCCCCTCAGTAACGCCCCGCAGGGCGCTGTTGATTATTGTTGTTATACCGTTTGTTTACGGGCTTCTATCTCTTCCACAATGCGCACGTACATCTTCTCATTGAGGTTGTAGAAACAGCCCATCGCCACAATGGTGACCACTGCCAGCGCACACGGATAAAGAAAAATCAGCTGACGCAATCCTTCAACCGTACCAGCAGACTGGACGACATTAGGGATGTAGCCGATTTGAGTCAGCATCCAGCCGGGGAAGAAACCTGCCAGCGCCTGCGACACTTTTCGAAAGAAGGTGAATCCGGTGTAGACCGTTCCTTCCGAGCGCACGCCGGTGCGCCACTCGCCGTACTCCACTGTGTCTGATACCAGCGCCCAGTTCAGGCTGTTGACGAAGGCCGAACCGAAAAAGGCCAGGCAGGAGAACGCCACGAAGCTGAACGGCCCGCCGCCAAAGAAGTAATTGAGCAGATCGCCCGCTACCCAGATCAGCAGCCCGCCGATATAGACTTTCTTTTTGCCAAAGCGGCGTACCGCGCCGGGCATCATAAATACGCCGACAAAAATGCAGCCCATGCTAAAGAACCCCATATACGACAGTAAAAGCGGGTCGTTGAGTACGTACTGGGTGTAGTAAACCTGAATGGCGAGTTTGACGTTGAATGCACCGAGCGTGCACAGATTGGCGATACAGAGAATAAACAGCGGCCTGTTACCCGCGATGGCCCGAAACGATGGCAGTAACCCCACTTTCTGGGGCGTATGCGCCGGTTGCGTCGCGACATAGCGCTCTTTCACGCCCCGATAGCAACACCACATGCAGAACAGCCCGCAGAGGGAAAACAGCGTGGCGGCGAAGAGATAGCCGAGCTGAGAGCTGCCCTCAATCACATTCATCACCGGAACAAACCCGACCGTGCACAGCAGCAAGCCGAGCGTTGCTCCACCCTGACGCCATGCGGCGAGTGACGCACGTTCGTCCGGGTTCTTGGTGATGGCAGGGACCATCGCGCCATAAGAGCAGTTCATCATGCTGAAGAACAGGCCATAAAGCATGAACAGCACCGTCGCCATCACCGTTTTACCCGTGATCTCAAAAGGCGTGCCGACAAAATTGGCGATGGCTAACAGCGTGACCGGAAAAGCGGCGTACAGCACGAACGGACGGAATTTTCCGCCAGGGCCAATCTTGCGCCGCGAGTCGAGCATGATGCCAGTGCCCATATCGGTAAACGCGGTAAAGAACTTGGCGATCAAAAAGATAATCCCGCCATACGTGCCAGGTAAACCCAGCACGTCGGTGTAAAACTTCAGCAAATACAGCGTGCCAATATCCAGCAGGATATTAGAACCCAGATCGCCCATTCCGTAGGCAAGTTTCTCTTTAAACGGTAACCGCAGACTGGCCGGATTACCGCATTCGGTGACTGGCTGACTCATCGTCTCTTCCCCGCTAAATCTGGCTCGCGGCGCGAATAGCCGCCACTTTTTTGCCAAAAAGAATCTGGAGCACCAACAGCAGCGCAAATACTGGGAGTAACGCAGCCAGCGTGGAGATACCCGTTGCGCCTTTGATCAACATTGCGCCCGAGGCTATCAGCAGCAAAAAGACCATGATTCGAAAGACATTGACGGAAATTCGTTTATGCACGTACTGACCCACCAGTGAGCCAAGAATCATGGTGGGCACGCAAAACAGCACCAGTTTAATGGTCGAAATCGTCAAAATGCCGCTGGTGGTCAGCCCGCCAATAATGGCGATATTGTTGGCCGTAAAGAACGCGTTCAACGTGCCGCGAAAAGCCGCTGGTGCGAGATTTCGCAACATGCCGTAGATAACCACAGGAGGCCCATTGGTCGAGAAGGCTGAACCCAACGCACCGGCAATCACGCCAATCGGCATGGCTATCCAGTTTTTGTCATAGACCGGCAGACGAGGAATAAACAAGCTGTAGAAGGAGTAGAGGATCAGAAAGCCGCCGAGGCCGATTTTCATGATGTGATCGGGCAAATAAGAGAGCGCGTAAATGCCCACAGGGATACCGGCAAAGGAAAACAGAATCAGCACTAACGCCGATTTCCACTGCGTCTCTTTGCGCGAAAGCCAAGTGGCATACAGCGCCGTTGCCGTACCAACAATCACCGACATGGGGGCGGCCATTTTTAGCGGTAAAAGCAGCGTTATCAATGGCATCGTGGTGAGCGCGCCGCCAAAACCTGCGCAGATCCCGACAAAGGTATACATAAACATAATGGCAATCACGACAGCCATCACGCCGTAATCCAGAGGAACACCCTCTGGGGTAAACAGAGTAAAGAAGTCCATATTCTTTCCTTGAATTACAAAGCGCTAAGCTGATTAAACAGGTGTTGCCACTCACTGTTAGCCCGATAAAAGACCGGTGGTTGTCCCACAGGGGCTTTCACCGTCACCTCTCCGCCGGTGTACACATCGCCGGTCCAGGCATGAACCCAGTTGTCCTCTGGCAGGTAGAGCGTCCAGTCGCTGCGTCCTTGCTCGTGAACCGGCGCAACCAGCAGATCTTGTCCCAGCAGATACTGGTATTTCAGGCTGTAGGTCGCCGCATCGTCCTCGTAGTGCAGGAACAGCGGGCGCATGACTGGCAGGCCGCTTGCCGCGTTTTGTGCGACGGCCTGTTTGAGATACGGTTTCAGGGTGGTGAAGACGGTGGTCATGCGGGCAAAGTGATTGATCGTTTCTGCGTCGCCGTCGAACTGCCAGTTATCGCCAGGGCGGTTGCCTTCGTGGGTACGCATCATCGGGGTAAAGGCGCTGAAATCACACCAGCGTAGCAGCAGCTCTTTACTGCGTTTCATCTCAAACAGAGTGGTGTAACCGCCGATATCGCTATGGTGCAGGCCGTGACCGGTCATCGCCAGCGACAGCGCCGCAGGCACTACCGAAGCCAGGCCGTCGTCCAGGCTCCAGTCAACGTTCTGGTCGCCTGCCCACATCATGGTGGAGTATTTCTGGCTGCCGGTGTAACCCGCGCGCATAAAAAACAGGATCTCGCCGAGCTTGCCAGTTTCCTGTAACGCCTCGTAGTTGCATTTCGCCCACAGCGCGGGCCAGGCGTTATGCATGATTTCAGCGCTGACGCCGTTGTGCAGGACGGTATCGGTTGGCAGGTATTCGCCAAAGTCTGCCATCCAACCGCCACAGCCCAGTTCAATCATGTTCTTTTTGATAACTGCCTTAAACCAGTCGTAGGCCTCGGGATTGGTCAGATCGACCACACCGCCATAGAACTCACCAAACTCAACGAGATAGTCATTGCCAGAGACATCTTTCGCCAGATAGCCGCGTTTTGCCGCTTCAGCGCAGAGCGCTTTATCGCTGGCGACATACGGGTTAATATAAGAGAGGAAGCGCACACCTTCTTGTTGCCATTGCTGAATGCGGGAATCCAGTTGCGGGTAGTTGTCGGCGTCCCACTGCCAGTTCCACATCACACGCTTGCCAAATGAAGTGATGCGCACCCCAGACCAGTCCTGCGCCCAGATACCGTTCACTTTCACGCCCGCGTTACGCATCACGTCCAGCTTTTGCTGGCAAACGTCGGTCCCGCCCTGAATACCCAGCGTGACGCCATCGTAAATCCAGTCCGGCAATTCCGGCTGGCGGCCTAGCAGCGCGGTCAGTTTTTCCAGCAGCGAGATATAGGTATCAGCGCACTCAAAACGCAAGGTGGTGTTGCCTTCCCACAGCGCCAGCTCGTGGTACTCCGGGGCGCTGAAATCAAAATTCATATAGCAACTGTTATCAACGTGGCAGTAGTACTTTTGCGTGCTGACGAAGGTGGGTTGCGGGAAGAAGGTCCAGTAATAGTCGCCGCCAGCGTTCTCTTTGCAGTCGGCCTGCCAGGTGACATAGCTATTTTTGTTACGCCCCACGCCCTGCTCGCTAGTCCACAGTGGGAACGGTTTGCCGCGCAGGTCGAAGTAAGAAAATTGTTCGCCGCAGCCGTAGATGTGATCGTTCGGGTTAGCGGCCAGTCGTAGCCAGATGCGATTGTGGCTGAGGTCGCCGTTTTGCAGATCCAGCTTCAGGCGGCCCTGTTCATCGGTAGAGATATGCAGCGTTGCGTTGAGGGTCGTTCCACGGCTGAATTGTACCCGCCAGCCGTCAGGCAACTCGCTGACCACGGCATGAGTCAGGGCGATTTTTTCATTGAGCTTATCTTTAATGCTGAAATTGCCACGAAACATATCAATATCGGCAACGCCAGCACCTATCCACAGGCAAGGGTTTTCAGTGCTATGGCGTAAAATCAGGCGTTGTTGATAGGTTAAGGTAAATCCATCCGCTAACGCAGTGAGTTCTACTGCTCTTGACCGTTGTTGTAACGAATTCATTTTCGTCTCCGTAGGTGTAGGGTCATTCGGTAATTTTTGTTTTGGGATAGGGTTATTCGGCACCGATTAAAAAATGCAGCCGATGCATCTCGCCGGGGGCCAGAGAGATAAGGCTGATTCCTGAATTAAAGGCATCTGGCGGGCAGGTCATGGGTTCTACGGCAAGCCCCAGACGATGTAATTTCTCGCCGCTGTAAACCTGTAACCACGGCTGGTCGCAACGTAAGTACGTCGTCATTTTTTTTGATGCGCTGAAAACGCTAACTTCCCATTCATCCCCGAAAGCTGAGGGTTTGAAGGTGTTATCGATCTGCGTGGCGGCGATAAGACGCGGCGTGGTGAAATCTAGCGCCGTGTGCTCAACGCGATTTATCTCCTGGGTATCGAGGTTAAATACCTCATCTGCTGGCAGGGTTAGCGTACAGCTCTCTATATTCTCAAGATCGCAGGTTAAATAAGGATGCGCGCCAGCACCGTAAGGCGCGGATTGGGAACCGATATTCAGGGTCGTGATAAATACATCCAGGCCTTGTCGCTCATCCAGGCGGTAGGTGACTTCGACCAGTAACGAAAAGGGATAACCGTAAGACGGCGGCAGAAAAATCATCAGCGACACTTCCGATGCCGACTGCTGGTTAATCTGCCAGTCCCGCCAGGCCAGAAGCCCGTGAATGGCGGTATGCGAAATGGGGTCGTTAACGGCAAGCTGGAAGGTCTTACCGTTATGTTGATAGCAGCCGTTCACGACACGATTTGGCCAGGGAATTAAGACCTTCCCCAGATGCGCCTGCGGCATCTCCTCAGGCTTGTGTGGAATGACGACATGGCGCCCATCGTGCGTCAGTTCCGCCAGCCCCGCGCCAACCGTCACGATTTTTGCCTGGTAGTGTCCGGCCTGAAGTTGAATGGTTTTTCCGCTGCTGTGCATGGCTGCTATCCTTGTGACTTATTTGGCGTTGATATCCAGAAGACCAGCGGCAACCGCCGGAGCCAGCCCTGGCGCTAGCGGCAGACGCGGGATCACCAGGCAGTGCAACAGGTGATAAATGTCCTGCTTGCCGTCCCAGACTTTGGTGGTCACCTTGTTATTGGTGTCCAGCTCCTGCCACCATGAACCGGTTTCGTAGTCCATCAGGTAAGTGATGCAGTAATCCCACCATTTCTGATACCAGGCTTCGTATTGGCTATCGCCGGTGAGGGTATACAGCGCGTAGGCCGTGCCCATGGCTTCAACAATTGGCCAGCGCACCCTTTCACTGACGATAGGTTTACCGTCCCAGCCCACCGAGTAGACAAAGCCATCTGCGCCGTCCGGCGCCCAGGCGTCGCGAATCGTGGCATGGAACAAACCTTTGGCATCTTCCAGCAGCCAGGCGGGAGCAGTTTCAAAGCGCGCTTCCAGCGCGGCGTGCAGGTGCAGCATCAGGCGGCCCCACTCGATCCAGTGGCCCGGTGTGCCGCCATAGGCGCGAAAGCGGTGAGCGGGGTTATCTTTGTTGTAATCGCGGATAGGGTTCCACTGCGAATCGAAGTGCTCGTTAACGCGATACTCGCCGTTGCGGGCCACGTCGTGAATAATCACCGAGGCGATACGCAGCGCGCGATCGAGCCATTTCCGGTCATGGGTGACGTCATAAACAATCAGGAAAGCCTCAACCGCGTGCATGTTGGCGTTGCCGCCGCGATAATCTTCCGTTTGGCTGAAGGCTTCGTCCCAGGACTCCAGACACATCTGCTCGTCTTCGCTCCAGAAGTACTTTTCAATCACTTCGATGGCGTCATCCAGTAATGGTCTGGCCTGCGGATGGCCGGTCGTGACGGCGCTGGCTGCGCCAAGTAATACGAAGAAATGCTGATAGCCCTGCTTGGTGGCATCCATTACGCCGTTATCGTTCACACAGGCGTACCAGCCGCCGTAGCGTGTGTCGCGCAATGCGCCGTTGAGCGCCTTAATTCCATGATCGACTAACTGATATGCGCCAGGGCGGCCCATCGATGCGGCAACAGAATAGACGTGCAACATACGCGCGGTGATCCACAAATGGGTTCCCATATCGGCTTTGACCTGGCCATTATTTCCCAGCCAGCCAAACCCAGTTGCCACCGCTGCGTTTTTACCAAAGTTAAAGATGCGGTCAGTTTCCTGCTCCAGCCAACGGTTGTGGCTCAAGGTGTTAAACCATTTCATTTTTTTGCTCCTTGTATTAATGGCGACGGGCCATCATTTCATCAACGATATCGCCCAAACGCTGTAACTTCGGCGCAGAGATGTCGCGCAGCATCAGCTCGGTATCCGGCAGACCAATAACCGATGACCAAACCGCGCGTCCTGCCAGGAACCCCGATGCGCCAGCCGTCATGGCAATGCTGACTGCGCGAGGGAATAGTTTTTCATCGACGCCGGAGGAGAGAATGACCCACGGCATGTTGATATTTTCATTCAGGCGCTGGGAGGCGGTGAGTAGCTCCTGCTGGGAGCCTTTGCCGTAGAGCGGCATTTCGACTTTGTAGAGATCAGCACCGCTGTCACCCAGCTCTTTTGCCGCCTCGATAATGGCCTGTTCACGACAGAATTTATCGCCGCGACGCGGTGGGCGAACGACCGGTTCGATAATGCTCACCAGGCCGTTGCTGTGGCACATCTCATTAAATTCTTTAATCATATCAAGACGCTGCTGTGCATCTTCATCGCTGCGCCACAACACCAGTAGCTTGAGGGCTTTAGCACCATCCTGCTTCACAGCCTGCGGATTGATTTTTTTATCAATCACTACGCTATCTACGGGGATACCGTTGCCAGGAATGAACTCATCGGCAGCAACAATCATGGCGCAGCTTTTAGCCACGGCATTTTGTTCCACTATCTGGCGGTAGCAGAACTGCTTGTCCACCAGAATGGCGGAGGCATAAGGCGAAAGGATTTTTGCCGCATTGACTTTGAAATCCGTCAGCACGTTGTCGGTAACCGGTAATGCTGCACCAGCCGCTGCAAACATCAGGCGCATCGCTTCACGCTGATCGACCGCCAGCATGGCAAAACCGCCGGATGCGCGCGTAATGTCTTTGATGGTGTAGTTGTTCATTCAATTTTCCTTTATACAGTCGTTACATTTTTACTTTGGCAGGTAGTCCGGCGCTGTTACGTACCTGCTCCAGAATGGCGGTCCAGTCTTCCCGACCGCGACCTGCCGCCCGAGCCTGGTTATAAACTTCGCGAGAGGCCGCGCCGAGCGGCATTGGGACGTGCAGTTGGTTAGCGACATCCAGCGCGATGCCAAGATCTTTGTGAGCCAAATCGATCATGAAGGCGGGGGAGAGATCGCCTTTCAGCACTTTGTTTGGCCACGAGGTGGTGAAATGGCCTTTTCCGGCAGGCGTACCGCTCATCACTTTTAAGGCCACATCGAAGGAGAGGCCGAGTGCTTCGCACAATACGGCCGCTTCGGCGGAGAGCGCATTCAGCGCGATGCTCATATAGTTATTAATCAGCTTCACGCGGATGCCCATACCAGGCCCGCCAGCATTGACCAGTTCATGACCCATCGCCATTAACACTGGTGTGGCACGCTCTACCTGTTCTGCGGTTCCGCCCGCCAGCAACAGCAGCGTGCCCGCAATCGCGTGATCCGAGGTGCGCCCGACCGGAACGTCCATCATGCTGAAGCCTTTAGCCTGCATCTCGGCAATCAGTTTGTCGGTTTGCAGCGGATGAATCGTGGACATATCAATCACCAGCGCCTGCGGCGAGAGGCTTTCGCAAATACCCTGTTCGCCGAACAATACGCTGCGCACCAGATCGCCGTTTGGCAGCATCGTGATGACAAATTCAGCGTTTCTTGCTGCCTGAGCGGGGTTATTGGCGGGCTGCGCGCCTTTTTCTACCAACTGCTGAACGGCATTCGGGTTAACGTCAAAAACGCTGAGTTGATGGCCCTGCTTTAGCAGGTTGCTCGCCATCGGCGCCCCCATCTGACCTAATCCGATAAATGCTATTACCGCCATAACGTTCTCCTGAGACGTGGATGTCAATTTTTGTCATTTTACTTCGCTTGTTTCTGTCTGTTTTTGATTGTATTTGTAATTTATGGTCAAAAAATTGACAGCCATCACTTTTTAAACATTTCGTGAAATTAAAATGATTCCATCTTGAAACGCTTAAGGAATGACCATGATTCGTGTTGCTTGTGTGGGTATTACCGTGATGGACAGCATTTATTACGTCGAAAGTTTGCCGACAGAAGGGGGAAAATATGTGGCGAAACACTATACCGAAGTGGGCGGTGGGCCAGCGGCAACTGCCGCAGTCGCCGCCGCAAAGTTGGGTGCGCAGGTGGACTTTATTGGCCGCGTTGGCGATGACGGTACTGGAAACAGCCTGTTGGCGGAGCTGGAGTCCCTGGGGGTAAATACCCGCTACACCCGTCGCTACGCGAAGGCGAACTCCTCGCAGTCGGCGGTGATGGTTGATGCGAAAGGGGAGCGAATTATCGTCAACTATCCCAGCCCGGACTTACTGCATGACGCAAGCTGGCTGAACGAGATTGATTTTTCCCAGTGGGATGTGGTGCTGGCCGATGTTCGCTGGCATGAAGGGGCGAAACAGGCGTTCACGCTGGCGCGTCGGGCGGGAGTCATGACGGTGCTGGATGGCGATGTCACACCGCAAGATATCAGCGAGCTGGTGGCGCTGAGCGATCATGCCGCCTTCTCTGAACCTGGCCTGGCGCGTCTTACGGGGCTAAAAGATCCCGAAGCTGGGCTAAGGCAAGCGCAAACGCTCACAAATGGTCACGTTTATGTCACGCGGGGGAGTGAAGGCTGCGACTGGATACAGAATGGCGCTTTGCAACATCAGCCTGGATTCTCAGTCGATGTCGTTGATACCACTGGGGCTGGGGATGTTTTCCACGGCGCGTTGGCCTTCAGCCTGGCTTCCGGGAAGGCAGCACAAGAGGCCGTCAGATTTGCCAGCGGGGTCGCTGCGCTGAAATGTACGCGCCCGGGAGGGCGTGCTGGCATCCCCGACTGTGATCAAACCTGGTCTTTTCTGTCACTTTTTGTATAAAATGCCAGAGCGATGGTATTTCGAGGAAATTTCATGAGTCTTACCGAACTGACCGGTAACCCGCGACACGATCAGCTGCTGATGCTGATTAGCGAGCGTGGTTATATGAATATTGATGAACTGGCCAACCTGCTGGACGTTTCCACGCAGACGGTACGGCGTGATATTCGTAAACTTAGCGAGCAGGGATTAATCACCCGCCACCACGGTGGAGCGGGTAGGGCGTCTAGCGTGGTCAATACGGCGTTCGAACAGCGTGAAGTCTCCTTAACGGAAGAGAAAAAAGCCATCGCAGAGGCGCTGGCTGACTATATCCCGGACGGCTCAACGGTGTTTATTACCATTGGTACTACCGTTGAGCAGGTTGCGCGGGCGCTGTTAAACCATAACCATTTACGGATCATCACGAACAGCCTGCGCGTTGCGCACATTCTTTATAACAATCCACGTTTTGAAGTCATGGTACCTGGCGGTACGCTGCGCCCGCACAACAGCGGTATTATCGGCCCTTCCGCAACGGCCTTTGTGGCTGGTTTTCGGGCTGATTATCTGGTGACGAGCGTCGGGGCGATTGAAAACGATGGTGCGCTGCTGGAGTTTGATGTCAACGAAGCTAGCGTAGTGAAAACGATGATGGTTCACTCACGACAAATTCTTCTGGCGGCCGATCACACCAAATATCATGCGTCGGCGGCCGTTGAGATTGGTAACGTCGCGCAGGTTACTGCCCTGTTTACCGATGAGTATCCTTCGGGGGGGCTAAAATCATGGTTAGATGAAAATCAAACTGAAATTATTCTTGCTCAGGAAGATATCTAGCCCCGCCTTGATTCCTCAGCGCCTGGTGCGCTGGGGGAGTCTTCATCTCGTACTCTTGAATAGTCAAATCTCTCCTTTCCCGCTACAGTGAAATTTCCACGGCGCGAACGGAGGCACAAATGCTCTATATCTTTGATTTAGGTAATGTGATTGTCGATATCGATTTTAACCGTGTTTTGGGGACATGGAGCGATCTTGCCCGTGTGCCGCTGGCTCGGCTGAAGCAAAGTTTCACCATGGGCGAGGTGTTTCACCAGCACGAGCGAGGTGAAATATCAGACCAGGAGTTTGCGAAATCAATGTGCCATGACATGGAGCTGCCGCTGAGCTACGAGCAGTTTGCCCACGGCTGGCTGGCGATATTTGTCGCGTTACGCCCGGAAGTTATCGATATCATGAATACCCTGCGTGAACAGGGCCATCGAGTCGTTGTCCTGTCTAATACCAATGCGTTACATACCACCTTCTGGCCTGGCGAATACCCGCAAATCTATGCTGCGGCTGACCACGTTTACCTCTCTCAGGAAATGGGAATGCGCAAACCGGAAGCCAGAATTTATCAACGTGTTCTGGAGTTAGAAGGTTTTTCTCCCGCCGATGCGGTCTTTTTTGACGATAACGCCGATAATATAGCAGGAGCTAACCAGTTGGGGATTACCAGTGTGCTGGTCACGGGGCGAGAAACCCTCCCTGACTATTTTATGAAGTCGTTATGTTAAAAACCGTTCATCAAAAATATATTCATCATACCCGGCCGCTGGTGGCGTGGAGTCAATTCCTCTGGCGGCGTATCAACGAAGACAATATGACGACACTGGCGGGCAACCTGGCCTATGTATCGTTGTTGTCACTTGTGCCGCTTGTGGCGGTGATTTTTGCCCTGTTCGCGGCTTTTCCGATGTTTTCGGAAGTCAGTCTGCAAATTCGTCATTTTGTTTTTGCTAACTTTCTACCTGCGACTGGAGATGTCATTCAGCGCTATATCGAGCAGTTCGTGGCTAACTCCAGCAGGATGACCGCATTAGGGGCTTGCGGCCTGATTATTACGTCGCTGCTGTTGATGTATTCCATTGATAGCGCGCTGAACACAATCTGGCGCAGTAAGCGGGTGCGCCCCAGAATTTACTCCTTTGCAGTCTACTGGATGATCCTGACTCTTGGGCCGCTGCTGGCAGGGGCAAGTCTGGCGATTAGCTCTTATTTGCTCTCGTTGCGCTGGGCGAGTGAATTGCACGGGGTTATTGATAACGTGCTGCGCGTTTTCCCGTTGCTGCTCTCATGGCTCTCGTTCTGGATGCTGTACAGCATCGTGCCGACCACGCAAGTACCTAATCGCGATGCGGTAACGGGCGCGCTGATTGCCGCGCTGTTGCATGAGCTTGGCAAAAAAGGCTTCACCCTCTACATCACCGCATTCCCTTCCTACCAGCTGATTTACGGCGTATTGGCGGTGATTCCCATTTTGTTTGTCTGGGTCTACTGGACGTGGTGTATCGTCTTGCTTGGGGCAGAAATTACTGTCACTCTCGGGGAATACCGAAAATTTAAAACAGAACAACAAGAAGCAGAAAAATCATGATTGCATTAATTCAACGCGTAACCCGAGCCAGCGTCACCGTGGCGGATGACGTGACCGGCGAAATCGGGCCAGGACTTTTAGTGCTGTTAGGTGTCGAAAAAGACGACGACGAACAAAAGGCTAACCGTCTGTGCGAGCGAGTGCTCGGCTATCGAATTTTTAGCGATGCCGATGGCAAAATGAATCTTAACGTACAGCAAGCTGGGGGAAGTGTGCTGGTGGTGTCGCAGTTTACGCTGGCTGCGGATACGGAGCGCGGTATGCGCCCGAGCTTCTCTAAAGGGGCTGAACCAAAGCGCGCCGAGGAGCTATACGAATACTTTGTGCAACGCTGCCGCCAACAGGACATCAACACCCAAACCGGCCAATTCGCCGCTGATATGCAAGTGTCGCTGGTCAATGATGGCCCAGTGACATTCTGGTTACAGGTATGAACCCACTTCCCGTTAGAACGCGGGAGGCAAAAGAGAGCGCCATTATGTACCATCTCCGAGTACCGCAAACGGCAGAAGAGTTAGAACAGTATTACCAGTTCCGCTGGGAAATGCTGCGTAAACCGCTTCATCAACCTAAAGGCTCCGAGCGCGATGCCTGGGATGCGATGGCGCATCACCAGATGGTGGTGGATGAAGAAGGGCGGCTGGTCGCCGTCGGGCGTTTGTACATCAACGCCGATAATGAGGCCTCTATTCGCTTTATGGCGGTACATCCTGATGTGCAGGATAAAGGCCTGGGGACGCTAATTGCGATGACGCTGGAGTCCGTCGCGCGCCAGGAAGGCGTGAAACGCGTCACCTGTAGCGCCCGTGAAGATGCGGTGCCGTTCTTCTCTAAGCTCGGTTTCGTCAACCAGGGCGAAATCACCACTCCACAAAGTACGCCAGTACGCCACTTCTTGATGATTAAGCCGGTCGCGACGTTGGACGATATTCTTCATCGCGGCGACTGGTGCGCTCAGCTCCAACAGGCCTGGTACGATCACATCCCGCTTAGCGAAAAAATGGGTGTACGTATTCAGCAGTACACCGGGCAGAAATTTATCACCACGATGCCGGAAACTGGCAATCAGAACCCGCACCATACGCTGTTTGCAGGTAGCCTGTTTTCGCTGGCGACGCTCACCGGCTGGGGGCTTATCTGGCTGATGCTGCGCGAGCGCCATCTTGGCGGCACGATTATTCTTGCTGATGCCCATATCCGCTACAGCAAACCGATTACCGGCAAACCGACCGCCATTGCAGATTTAGGCTCGTTGAGCGGTGACCTTGACCGTCTGGCAAGAGGCCGCAAAGCGCGTGTGCAAATGCAGGTTGAACTGTTCGGCGGCGATACCCCTGGCGTGGTGTTTGAAGGCACTTACATTGTGCTGCCCGCGAAACCATTCGGCGCATACGAAGAAGGCGGCAACGAGGAAGAATAGGGGCTGCGCCCCTATTCAGGCCGATGCAGCGCCGCCCGCCAGGCCACGTCTCTAATCACATTTTTGGCGGCCTGGCTCACCCCACCTAACTGAAAGAAACCGTGAATGACCCCCAGATAGCGCTGGCAGGTGCATTCAACGCCTTGCTCTGTCATCCGTTGATATAGCGCTTCCCCTTCGTCACAAAGCGGGTCGAATTCGGCGGTAATGATATGCACCGGGGGCAGACCGTTGAAATCCTCTCGCCATAGCGGGCTGGCCTCCGGGTGACGAAGGTCAATGTCCGGTAAGTACATCTCATAGCCGCTTAACAGCGTATCGCGGGTGATGATGTAATCCCGCCCGTTACGGGTATAGCTCTCAAAGTGAGCGGTAGCGTCGAGCATGGGGTAAATCAACACGAGTTGGGCGGGTTGCCATACTCCGGCGGCCTTCAACCGCAAGGCGGTCACTAACGCCAGATGCCCACCCGCACTGTCGCCAGCAAGCGTGATGCGGCGCTTATCCACACCAAAAAGCTCCGCCTGTTGCCAGATAAGGTTAGCGCCTCTTTCTGCGTCATCATGCGCGGCAGGAAAGGTGTTTTCAGGGGCTAACCGATACTGGACGGCAATGACTCGGCACTGGCCGTAATACGCGAGCTGGCGTAGCTGGTTATCATGCGTGGCAAATCCGCCGCTGATAAAGCAGCCGCCGTGATAATAGATGATGCAGGGGAGCGATTCAGATGCGTTAAGTGGCGAAATGACGCGAAATACCACGGCATCAAGTTCAATATCTTCGATCTGTACGCGGGGTTCTGTTTCCCCTGCCAGAACTGTGCTGGCGACATACCCCGCCCGCCGGTCATCAATATTCTGCTGGCGTGAAGAAGGACGACCCGCCGCAATAAATGCCTCAACCAACTCCGCAATGCCTTTTTCCAGAGCCATGACAAATCCTTTTTGCTGTATGGATATACAGCTTTATAACCTGGATTTTGGCGAAAGAAAACGGTGAATTTTAATGAAGTCTGATTCTGGAAAGCGGCTCGCAGATTAAATACCGTCATTGGTTTCTGCGGTTTGAATTCTGTATTGTGAGGAAAATGCGCTATACGCCATTGACGTATAGATAATTTTTATTAATATAGTCCAATGGCGTACTAAAAATGCTATTCATAGAAACGGAAATCTTCACTGAAGACGTCAAAAAATTACTGGATGATGATGAATACCGTAGCTTACAGATATTCCTTGCGGTTCAGCCCGATTGTGGCGATCTAATACAAGAAACGGGGGGCCTGAGAAAGGTTCGCTGGAGAGCGCGAGGGAAAGGAAAACGTGGTGGTGTGAGGATTATCTACTTTCATCAAATCAGGAAATCACAAATTCGATTGTTGCTGATTTATCAGAAAGGGATCAAGGATGATCTGACTCCGCAAGAAAAAGTACTGCTGCGTATGTTGAATGAGAGGTGGTAAATGGATAAGGCACTATTTGAGCGACTCACTCAAAGTATGGTTCAGATGAATGAGATCGCTGAAGGAACACGGCAACCTTCCCGTACCTTTCATATTGACGCCATGAAAATAAAGGAAATCCGCCTGTCTTCAGGATTATCACAGACTCGTTTCGCAGATTTGATATCGGTAAGCGTGGATACGTTGCGCAATTGGGAGCAGGGGCGTCGTTCACCGACTGGTCCAGCAAAAGCGTTGTTACGTGCCATTGCCAACGATCCAAAACATGTCATTCAGGCACTAAGATAATCCCCGGCAGTCTGGGTCACTTGCCGGGGAAAGATCTTAAAACTTACTCCCCTTCACCCGGGAACAGGAACGGGTTGATAGAGCTACGGGCGAACCCTTCTTGCTCCATCCGTGCGTCCAGCACCAGTGAGGCGAGGTCGTCGGCAACGGCTTCCACTTTCGGGTCTTTTTCCTGATACAGAATCTTCAGGTAAGTGCCGCAGTCGCCGCAGCTTTCTGCTTTCACCGCCGCCTGCTCGTTATCGATAGACCAATAGTGCAGGTCGCGGCTCTGCTCGCAGTTACTGCACTTCACGCGCACAACGTGCCACTCGGTTTCGCACAGGTTGCAGTGCAGGTAACGCAGCCCCTGCGTGGTGCCAATTTGCACCATGCTGGAAACGGGCATTGAACCGCACACCGGGCAGTATTGACGCTGTTCACCGTATTCGGCGCGCGCTTTACCTGGAATCAGGGTCGCCATTTGCGCCCAGTACAGCGATAGCGCAGCCCAGATAAACGGGGCTTTGTCGCTGCTGACTGAGGCAAAGTCGGATTCAAACAACGCGCTAGCCATAGCTTCAAGCTCTTGCCCGGACGCTTTTTCCAGATTCTCAATAACCGCCAATGCTGGGCCGCTCATTTCAGGCTTCAGCTCGGCAATCATCGATTGCAGCAGGGTATGCCAGTGCTTATCACGCGGCAAAACGTGAATATCCAGCGGCGGCTTGCCCTGGTCATTCGCTTCTTTGATGCGCGCGGTCAGATCCATCTCTAACGGATGGTCGTACAGCACCACTTCCTGTGCATGGGCAATCAGCGCGGCAAAGCGCAGGTAATCACCCAGCGGGTTGTTCTCAGCCAGCTCGCGCAGACGCTCGGCACGGCGGTTGTACAGATTTTTGAGTCTGGGGAACAATAACGGCGGAATATACTCCGCCGTGCGTTTCTCGCTCGAACCCAGCTCATCTTGCGGGATTATGCGGATACTCATTCAGATGACTTTTCCTGTTTCTGGCGGACTTCACGGTACCAGCGCGGGTGGTGTTTCTTCGCCCACGTTTTAGTAACCCATCCTTCCACCATCGCGGTAATGGTGCCTTTCACCCAAAGGGCGGCGTAGATATGCACCATGATAACCACAATTAACGCCACTGCGGCAAATGAATGCAGCATTAGCGCAAATCGGATCACCGGGATTGAGAAAGCAGGCGCAAAGTACGGACGCCAGATAATCACACCGCTCGCCAGCAGCAGGACCAGGAAGATAATCGCCGCCCAGAATACGCATTTCTGGCCGAAGTTATAACGCCCGGTGTCACCTACTTCCTCGTTGACGACGATCTTATGAATATTCTTAGCCCAAAAGATATCATCCCGATTGATTAGATTGTGATGCCAATAGCGGAAAAACATGATGATGAACGAGGCAAACATGATTACGCCAACGAACGGGTGCAGAATACGCGCCAGTTGTGGAGTGCCCATAATTTGCATCAGCCAGTTGAAGGAGGGGAAGAAGAACCCCAGCCCGCTCACCGCCGCGAGTATAAAGCAGAAGGCGGTGACCCAGTGGTTGATACGTTCCGGCGCGGTGTAGCGCACGATGGTGTCACGTCGTTTCATTTGCGCACCTCGTCATTTTCTTCATGCAGGTTGTCTTCTTCCTCTTCCGCGCGGTTCGGGCCGACACCGACGTAGTGGAAGATACTTGCTGCAAACGTTGCGGCAAAACCGACTGCCGCCAGCGGTTTCCAGATACCTTTCCAGAATTTCACCGTAGCGCTGATTTCTGGGTTCTCTGGCAAGCCGTGGTACAGATTCGGTTTATCGGCGTGGTGCAACACGTACATGACGTGAGTACCGCCAACGCCCGCCGGATCGTACAAGCCCGCGTTATCGTAACCGCGCGTTTTCAGTTCTGCCACGCGCTCGCCTGCCAGCACTTTCATATCCTC
>JBOFJM010000675.1:0-2418 GCA_051656825.1 Kluyvera sp. | reverse complement strand
AGGGCCGTCTGGGCCAGTGATTTTCCAGGGTAAAGTCACCGCACTGTGATCTTGCTCGGCCTTCAGCGGATGAGGGCCGATTAAGCCGCACTACACGACATTTTATTTTTAATAAATCGAATGAAATCATGATGCTATTTATGTTGATGCCGCGCGCAAAAATGAAATTTTGGCGCGCGGCATCACAGGGTGAGCTTGCAGTTCGTCCAAAATAACTTACCGCGCTATCGATAACGGACGAAACAACTTTACGGCTAACGATAGTGGTGTATTTAACTGGTCTGACCTCGAATTGTATTATTTTATTCTTTTTATTAATTGCATGTTGCGCTAATGAATTCATTTGGTTAATTATTAATACGTTCCGGAACGAACCCAAATACAACAAACAACATTCTCTTTTAAGGAAACGTAAAATGAAAAAAGTTGATACTGCAAAACTGCTGAAAATCAAATCTCCTCTGTCTGGCTGGTCTTTCAGCAAATAACAGTCAAAGCGTGGATTTGAAAATAGATCACGCTCATCAGGGCGTGATTTTTTTTGGGAGCTTGCTATGTTTAATATCGTTTCACCAGATTATGATCATCAAGCCGCGCGCTTGTTTTTTACAAACAGTCTGCACTCGTCAGTTGATTACTTAATTGATTTTTATGAAATTAATGAAGTTAAAAAATCCCCGGCGCTGACATGGCAAATGTGTGCCGCGCACTATCTCGCAGCCAAATGTGCTGAATCAGAGGATCATGAAGCGGCGATTAAATATCTCCATTATATTGAATCAATTCCGGCAGCGAATGACATTATTGTCTCGCCACTGACATCGGAAGATACATCTTTCGATAAAGAAATGATTCTGAAAATTATTCGGGATGATAAAGAACTGGGTTTTGGATTTTGCGATGATCCGGTGCTGGCTCATTCGGAATCTGAGAAAGTTTATCGTGCGCTTGAGGTTATTCGCCAGAATGTCCCTGAGGCCTATAACGAAATAACAACCTATATTCACGCTATTCATCTCACCCAGGAAACGGAAGACGGCTCGCGCTTTATGCGGTCTGGAACCAATTTCTATATGTGGGGGATGATGTTTGCATATGTGCATGACGACCATACCGTGCCGTATTACGTTGATATCCTGGCGCACGAATGTGGGCATACTGCCCTGAATATTATCAACTCCTTTGATGAACTGGTGCTCAACGATCCCAGCGCCACTTTTGTGGCTCCGTTACGTGTCGATAACCGGCCAATGATTGGGATTTTCCATGCATTGTTTGTCCTTTCACGCATTTGCTACGTGTTCGACCGCATTATCCAGAACGGGAGCAGTGAGTATGTCGAAGAGTGCCAGGAACGCTTTAAGCAGGCTTTTCAGAAACTCAGCGATACACATCAAATCGTGAAACAGCACGGTAAATTTACTGAGATAGGCCAGGTTATCTATAACGACATCTGCACACTCTGGAACCTGAAATAAGCTAGATGGCACCATAGTGGTGCCATAAAACGATATGTAGACGAAATATGAGCATTTACCGACATCTTTTTGAGCGCGAGAGTCGTGCTATAAATCTCTGTTTTCTGTTTAACGCCATCGGTTCGACTCTGCTCATGCCTCTGGCGTTGCTTTATCTTGCTGGCGGCAGCCTGAGCGCAAAAGAAATTCTTTATCTTGGCACCATGAAATTCTGGTCATTTTCGTTGTCCTATTTTCTGGTTATTCCATTGATCAGTCGTTTCGATGTGAAAAGAATGATTGTCGGTTCATTATTCTGCAAATTATTGTCACTGGTTGTACTCTTTAGCGGGCAAAGTTTTTTGACCTGCACGTTAGTGATGCTAACAAATGGTCTGGCATCATCATTTTTCTCTACGGCGTCCAAAATCTATGTGCGGGCAACGTCTAAAAATATCAGCGAAAGCTTTTCGGCGCGAATGACGCTCAGCAATGTCGGAGCGGCTATTTCTCCGCTGGTGATCAGTGTGCTGGTCTTTTTTAATGTACCGTTTCGCCCGGCGCTGCTGAGCGTGATAGTGCTGTATACGACAGGGGTTGTGGTGGCGACAGCGCTTTCTCATTGCCCACGAGCGCCAGCACCGGACGCCAGCGCGGGAAGAATGTCGGGGTTATTGACTAAAGAGTCAGCCACGGTGGCGATGCTGAGCATTGTTTTTGCGATGCTTTATTATACGTTTGAAACCGTTGTCCCTCTTGAGTTTGTCCAGAACAACCAGAAAAGCCTGATTGGGCCAGTTATGCTGTTTAATACGGGAATCATTATTGTGGGGCAAATTCCCGTTTATCAATATTTCACCGCAAAATTTGGCGTGGTTAATGCGCTGATGATCGCCACGGCTTTGTGCATTCTTCTGTTTATTCCGTGGTTCTTCCAGTTTGCTGAACTGAGTGGCTTGCT
>JBOFJM010000674.1:0-1808 GCA_051656825.1 Kluyvera sp. | reverse complement strand
TTTGTGCATCATTTCCCAGTTATAGGAACGGGTTTCGCCCACGATGACAAAGTCTGGGTTGACGTCGGTGATGGTGAATCCGGCTTTATACAATTCGTGAATCAATGCGCCTTCGCCCACCACGTAGGCTTTTTTGCCTTCCTGACGTCGCAGGAAATCGGCGGTTGCCATTGCTGAGGTGTAGAACACGCTGTCTGGCACATCGACGCCAGCAGTTGCAAAACGGTTTGCCAAGTCTTGCCCGGTCTGCGAAGGGTAGTTGGTCAGCAGGACTAGCGGCAGCCCTTTTTCCAGAATTCGCGTTAAAAACTCTGCAGCACCGGGAACAGCAACGTTGTCGTGCATCAGCACGCCATCAATATCACAGATTACATTCTGAATGGTCATGGACTACCTGGCGTTTGTTTTAAAGAGGCGTAATTATACACGTTATCCTCTGCATTTCTTCTTACGACTAACCTTCCAGCAAGTGTTGCAGCAGAATACCGTTGAGCATCGCCCGTTTTACGAGGGCAAAAGCGCCAATGGCTGAGCGGTGGTTGAGCGTGGAGCGCACAACCGGAAGATTTTTGCGAAACGCCTTTAAAACCTGAGTGTTGATACAGCCTTCAATGGCGGGCAGCAGCACGCGATCGGCCTCGATAATTTCTCCGGCGATCACCACTTTTTGTGGGTTAAACAGGTTTATGGCAATAGCGATGGTTTTCCCCAAATGTCGGCCAACGTGTTCAATCACTTCCGTCGCCAGTGGGTCGCCTTTATTGGCCGCCTTGCAGATGGTTTTGATGTGGCAATCATCCAGCGTCACACGGCTGTGATAGCCCTGTTCCAGCAGATGGCGTACGCGCTGTTCGATAGCGGCGTTGGCGGCCACCGTTTCCAGACAGCCGAAGTTACCGCAGTGGCAGCGTTCGCCGAGTGGGTCAACCTGAATGTGACCGATTTCGCCGACGTTACCATTACGACCAATAAAAATCCGCCCGTTGGAGATAATTCCCGCGCCCGTACCACGGTGTACGCGCACCAAAATCGAGTCTTCACAGTCCTGGCTTGCACCGAAGTAGTGCTCAGCCAGCGCCAGACTGCGGATATCGTGACCCACAAAACAGGTCACGCGGAAGCGTTTTTCCAGCGCTTCGACTAAACGCCAATTTTCAACCGGGATATGGGGCATGTAACGAATCACGCCGCTTTCCGGGTCAACAAGACCGGGCAGAATAACGGAAATTGCGATCAGCTCGCGGATTTTACGCTGGCACGATTCAATAAACAGGGCGACGGTATTCAGCAGCGCATGTTCCAGAGTCTCCTGGGTGCGCTCCGGCAGCGGATAGTGTTCTTCTGCCACCACTTTACTGCTCAAGTCATACAGCGTAAGGGTGGTGTCGTGACGACCCAGACGAACGCCAATCGCGTGGAAATTGCGGGTTTCGGTAATGATGGAGATAGCGCGGCGGCCCCCAGTGGAGGCCTGCTGATCGACTTCTTTGATCAATCCGCGCTCAATAAGCTGACGCGTGATTTTAGTCACGCTGGCGGGCGCAAGCTGGCTTTGCTCGGCGATTTGAATACGCGAGATTGGCCCATGCTGGTCAATCAGGCGGTAAACGGCCGCGCTGTTAAGCTGTTTTACGAGGTCAACATTACCTATTTGAGCTTGTCCGCCTGATGTCATTCTTTTTCTTACTCAGTAACGACCTCGTCGCCATTAACGATGGTCTTGATGATTTTAAAGTCGTGTGTGAAAGCGGTCAGGTTCGCCACTTTGCCTGGCGCAATGCTGCCCAGTTGTTTCTCTACGCCAATCG
>JBOFJM010000673.1:0-9031 GCA_051656825.1 Kluyvera sp. | reverse complement strand
CGGCGGTATCCACCAGCAGCACGTCGTAGAATTTCAGCTTCGCTTCTTTCAGCGCTGCGTTAACGATGTCGATAGGCTTCTGACCAACGTCAGACGGGAAGAAATCCACGCCAACCTGTTCAGCCAGCGTTTCCAACTGCTTGATTGCCGCCGGACGGTAAACGTCGGCAGAAACCACCAGCACTTTCTTCTTATGCTTCTCGCGCAGGAATTTACCCAGCTTACCGACGCTGGTTGTTTTACCCGCACCCTGCAAGCCAGCCATCAGCACCACGGCTGGCGGCTGCGCGGCCAGATTCAGGCTCTGATTTTCTTCGCCCATCGCCGAAACCAGTTCGGTTCGAACGATTTTGACAAACTCCTGACCCGGGGTCAGGCTTTTATTGACTTCGTGACCAACCGCTTTCTCTTTTACGCGGTTAATAAAATCACGCACGACCGGCAACGCAACGTCTGCTTCCAGCAGCGCCATGCGCACTTCGCGCAGAGTCTCTTTTACGTTGTCTTCGGTGAGGCGGCCACGGCCGCTGATATTACGCAGCGTGCGTGACAAACGATCGGTTAAATTATCAAACATTGTCTCTCGCCTAAGGTGGAAACGCGTGATCGCCGCAGCGACACAAAATAGAATTTTGCCGGAGTATAACACGACACCGCCCGAGTTGTGATGTAGCGGTTGGAGCTGAGGTCGCGTAACGTTATACTGCCTTTCTTACATTCATTGACGGTTGCCGACATCATTTATGCCTGTTTTTGCCCTGCTCGCGCTTGTTGCCTACTCCATCAGTCTTGCGCTGATCATTCCTGGCCTGCTGCAAAAAAACAGCGGCTGGCGGCGCATGGCGATTCTTTCCGCCACCGTAGCTCTGATTTGCCATGCCTTTGCGCTAGAAGCGCGGATTCTGCCAGGCGGAGAAGCCGGGCAAAACCTCAGCCTGCTGAACGTCGGCTCGCTGGTGAGTTTGATGATCTGTACGGTGATGACGATTGTTGCCTCCCGCAACCGAGGTTGGCTGTTACTGCCTATTGTCTATGCCTTTGCGCTCATCAACCTCGCCTTCGCCACCTTTATGCCCAACGAATTCATCACCCATCTGGAAGCCACACCGGGCGTGATGGTGCATATCGGCCTGTCGCTGTTCTCTTATGCAACGCTGATTATCGCCGCCCTGTATGCGCTTCAGTTGGCATGGATTGACTATCAGCTCAAAAATAAAAAACTGGCGTTCAATCATGAAATGCCGCCGCTGATGGTTATCGAACGCAAAATGTTTCACATCACCCAGGTAGGCGTCGTTCTGCTCACCCTGACGCTGTGTACTGGCCTGTTTTACATGCATAACCTGTTTAGCATGGAAAATATTGATAAGGCCGTCCTTTCCATCGTCGCCTGGTTCGTCTATATCGTCTTGTTATGGGGCCACTATCATGAAGGGTGGCGCGGTCGCCGGGTTGTCTGGTTTAACGTCGCTGGCGCAGGCATCCTGACGCTGGCCTACTTTGGTAGCCGCGTCATTCAACAATTTGTGGGCTAAGTACTAAGGAATTCACTTGGAACATATCTCAACCACTACGCTGATCGTCACACTGGTCATCATGGTGGTCATCTCCGCCTATTTCTCAGGCTCTGAAACCGGCATGATGACGCTCAATCGCTACCGATTGCGTCATTTGGCGAAACAGGGCAATCGTCAGGCTAAACGCGTAGAAAAGCTGCTGCGCAAGCCAGACCGCTTAATCAGCCTGGTGCTTATCGGTAACAACCTGGTCAATATTCTGGCATCAGCCATCGGGACAATCGTCGGTATGCGCCTTTACGGCAACGCTGGTGTGGCGATTGCCACCGGTGTACTGACGTTTGTGGTGCTGGTGTTTGCGGAAGTTTTACCAAAAACCATAGCCGCCCTATACCCAGAAAAAGTCGCCTACCCCAGCAGTTTTTTGCTCGCCCCGCTGCAAATTTTAATGATGCCGCTGGTTTGGTTGCTGAATATGGTGACGCGCGTTCTGATGGGCATTAAATCGGATGTCACTATCTCCAGCGCGTTAAGTAAAGATGAGTTGCGCACTATCGTGAACGAATCACGGTCGCAAATTTCTCGCCGTAATCAGGACATGCTGCTGTCGGTACTGGACCTCGAAAAAGTCAGCGTTGACGACATCATGGTTCCGCGCAATGAAATTGTCGGTATCAACATCAACGACGACTGGAAAGCGATTGTGCGCCAACTGACGCACTCACCGCATGGCCGCATTGTGCTGTATCGCGACTCGCTGGACGACGCCATCAGTATGCTGCGCGTGCGTGAAGCCTACCGTCTGATGACCGAGAAAAAAGAGTTCACCAAAGAGGTGATGCTGCGCGCTGCCGATGAAATCTACTTCGTCCCGGAAGGCACTCCGCTCAGCACGCAGTTGGTCAAATTCCAGCGCAATAAAAAGAAAGTCGGCCTGGTGGTTGATGAATACGGTGATATTCAGGGGCTGGTCACCGTCGAAGATATCCTGGAAGAGATTGTCGGTGACTTTACGACGTCGATGTCACCATCCCTTGCCGAAGAGGTCACCCCGCAAAACGACGGTTCGGTGATTATCGATGGCAGCGCGAACGTGCGTGAGCTGAACAAAGCGTTCAACTGGCATCTACCGGAAGATGAAGCGCGCACCATCAACGGCATGATTGTGGAAGCACTGGAAGAAATCCCGGCACCCGGTACGCGCGTACGCATCGCACAGTACGATATCGACATCCTCGACGTACAGGACAACGTTATCAAACAGGTTCAGGTTAACCCGATAAAACCCCTGCGCGAAAGCGCGGCAGAATAGCGTTCCCCCCTCTCAAGGGCGAGCTCCGGTTCGCCTTTTTTATTCCCGTTATTTCAGATTTCATTTATACCGCCGCGCGCGTGCGCAGTGCCATGATGGCCCCTCACAATTCGTAAGGAGCACGAAGCCATGTCTGAAGACTATGTGATTGAATGGGACGACAAATTTGCTGAAGACCTTAAAACGGTCGCCGATGTTTTTCTGCAACATAACCCTATGCTATGGCCCGATATTTTCTCCCGCCTGGCAATAAGCCCCGAAAGTTTCGAGAATGACGACGAGGATGAATACGGCCTGCAAGATATTCTCGACTGTAGCGGCGGAGATTTAGGCAATAACGAGTTGGTGCAGGTATTGTTACAGGTCCTGCACGGAGAAGGCCTGACGATGCACGTTGACTGGCAAGGGGAAGATGATGACGGTGAGATGGCCAATTTTGCTGCTAATCGTTACTACGAGCTGACGGACAACCAGGAAGACGCCGAAACGTTAAGAAGTTTACTGCTGGAAATGACCGAGGAAGACGAAATTGCCGAAGCTTGCGAAGGCGGGGATCGTTATCTCGATGAAGTTTTTGAACGTATTCAGAATCAACTCAATAAGCATAATTTGCAGATTTTTGACCTCAATGAAGGCACTGATACTTACAGCATCGCAGTCTTGCCAATGAGCGATTATAAAAAGATCGACGAGTTCAAAACTCAGTGGTTAGAAATTCAGAACTTCCTAAGCTAAGCGCAAAAATGGCCGGCGTCTGACCGGCCATCGAATGCTTATTTCGCTTTCGCCACGGAAACCATCGCCGCGCGAATGGTACGACCGTTCAGGGTATAGCCCTTTTGCATCACCATCAGCACGTTGCCAGCAGCGACTTCATCAGACTCAACCATCGCAATCGCCTGGTGCACGTTCGGGTCCATTGGCACGTTGATATCCGCGACAACCTGCACACCAAACTTAGCCACCACGTCCAGCATTGATTTACGGGTCAGCTCAATACCTTCAATCATCGCCGCCATCGCATCGGTGTCTTTATTCGCCACTTCCAGCGCGCGATCCAGGCTATCCAGCACCGGCAGCAGTTCGTTGACGAATTTTT
The DNA here is from genome assembly GCA_051656825.1 of Kluyvera sp. GTDB lineage: Bacteria > Pseudomonadota > Gammaproteobacteria > Enterobacterales > Enterobacteriaceae > Kluyvera. The sequence goes on along the minus strand of JBOFJM010000673.1, from coordinate 5,103 downwards.
CCAGCGCAAATTTGTGCGCCTTCTCGACGTCGATTTCAGTACGACGACGCAGGTTTTCCATTTCTGCCTTCACACGCAGCACGCTTTCGCGCTCGCGGGTTTCGGCTTCCGCTAACTGCGACTCAAGGTTCGCAATTTTTTCATCGCGCGGATCCACCTGCTCAGCAGAAGCGTCTGATTCAACCGCCTCAACTTCTTCGTGCTGATCCATGATAATTTCTTCCGGGGATTGCCCCTCAGGCGTTTTCTGTTCTTTACTACTCATGAATTTCTCCGCGTTTTTTCGCAATCATCTCGCTAACTTGGCTTATTATGGGGATCAGATTCCGGGTTTCAAGGGAAGCTCTCACATTGTCATCAATCTTCGGCATAAGGACATTCAGAAAATGAACAATCATTTCAAGTGTATCGGTATTGTAGGACACCCTCGTCACCCGACTGCCCTAACGACACATGAAATGCTCTATCGTTGGCTTTGCACGAAAGGCTGCGATGTGATTGTTGAGCGCCAGATAGCCCAGGAACTCAAACTTGATAACGTCAAAACCGGCACGCTGGCGGAAATTGGCCAAAAAGCCGACCTCGCCGTTGTGGTCGGGGGTGATGGTAATATGCTCGGCGCGGCGCGCACACTGGCGCGCTACGACATCAGCGTCATCGGTATTAACCGTGGCAATTTGGGTTTCCTGACCGATCTTGACCCCGATAACGCCCATCAACAATTAGCTGATGTGCTGGACGGCAATTTTATCGCCGAAAAACGTTTCCTACTAGAAGCACAGGTATGTCAGCAAAACTGCCAAAAACGAATCAGCACCGCCATTAACGAAGTGGTGTTACACCCTGGCAAAGTCGCGCATATGATTGAGTTCGAAGTCTATATCGACGAAACCTTTGCCTTCTCCCAGCGCTCAGATGGCTTGATTATCTCAACGCCCACTGGCTCAACGGCTTACTCGCTATCGGCAGGCGGCCCGATTCTGACGCCCTCGCTCGACGCCATCACCTTAGTGCCAATGTTCCCGCACACTCTCTCGGCGCGCCCGCTGGTCATTAACAGCAACAGCACCATTCGCCTGCGCTTCTCGCACCGCCGAAGCGACCTGGAAATTAGCTGCGACAGCCAGATTGCCCTGCCTATCCAGGAAGGTGAAGACGTACTGATTCGCCGTAGCGACTATCACCTGAACCTGATTCACCCAAAAGACTACAGCTATTTCAACACATTAAGCACCAAGCTGGGGTGGTCAAAAAAATTGTTCTAATTTTGTCGTCAGCTCTTTACTGGATAAAAAACCAGTTTATACTGTATGAAAACACAGTTATGGGTTTTCATACAGGAAAGCGACTATGTTGGCACAACTGACCATCAGCAATTTTGCAATCGTTCGTGAACTTGAAATCGACTTCAACAGCGGAATGACCGCCATTACCGGGGAAACCGGGGCCGGTAAATCTATTGCAATTGATGCCCTCGGCCTGTGCCTGGGTGGCCGAGCCGAGGCCGACATGGTTCGCACAGGGGCTAACCGCGCCGACCTTTGCGCCCGCTTCACCCTTAAAGACACCCCAGCCGCGCTACGCTGGTTGGAAGAAAACCAGCTCGAAGATGGCCGCGAATGCCTGCTGCGTCGCGTTATCAGCAGCGACGGGCGCTCTCGTGGTTTTATCAACGGCACTGCTGTCCCGCTCTCTCAGCTACGCGAGCTGGGCCAGTTACTGATTCAAATTCACGGCCAACACGCCCATCAGTTGCTGGTTAAACCAGAGCACCAGAAAACGCTGCTTGATGCCTATGCTGGTGAGTCTGATCTTGCCCGTCAAATGGCCGAGCACTATCGCCTTTGGAATCAAAGCTGTCGCGATCTCGCCACCCATCAACAGCAAAGCCAGGAGCGCGCCGCCCGTGCAGAACTGCTGCAATATCAGCTCAAAGAACTAATTGAGTTCAACCCGCAGCTTGGCGAATACGAACAAATTGATGAAGAGTACAAACGCCTCGCCAATAGCGGGCAGTTGCTTTCCACCAGCCAACACGCGCTGGCGATACTGGCCGACGGCGATGATGTAAACCTGCAAAGCCAACTGTACACCGCGCGCCAGCTAGCCGGTGAGCTGGCGAGCATGGACGACAAACTCTCCGGAGTCCTCGACATGCTGGAAGAAGCCGCTATTCAGTTGAGCGAAGCCAGCGACGAACTGCGCCACTACTGCGACCGTCTTGACCTTGACCCTAACCGCCTGTTTGAACTGGAACAGCGTCTGTCTAAACAAATCTCACTGGCGCGTAAACACCATATTTCGCCTGAAGCACTGCCGGATTTTTATCAGTCTCTGCTCGATGAACAGCAGTTGCTTGACGACCAGAGCGACTCGCTGGAAACGCTAAAAATGGCGGTGTCGCGCCACCATCAACTGGCACTGGAAACCGCTCGCCAGTTGCATATGCAGCGTCAGGCGAGCGCCCATGAATTAGCACAACTGATAACCGACAGTATGCATATGCTGTCGATGCCGCACGGCGTGTTTGATATCGATGTCAGTTTTGAAGAACAGCACTTAACGGCAGAAGGCGCTGACCGCATTGAATTTCGTGTTACCACTAACCCAGGGCAACCGCTCCAGGCGATTGCTAAAGTGGCGTCCGGCGGTGAGCTGTCGCGTATTGCGTTAGCCATTCAGGTGATTACCGCCCGTAAAATGGAAACTCCGGCGCTTATCTTCGATGAAGTCGATGTTGGGATCAGCGGCCCGACAGCAGCGGTCGTTGGCAAACTGTTGCGCCAGTTGGGCGAATCCACGCAGGTGATGTGCGTAACCCACCTGCCGCAGGTCGCTGGCTGTGGTCATCACCATTTCTATGTCAGCAAAGAAACCGACGGCGCGATGACCGAAACCCACATGCAGCCACTGGATAAACGCGCTCGTCTGCAAGAATTAGCCCGCTTACTTGGCGGCAGTGAAGTCACGCGAAATACGCTGGCGAATGCGAAAGAGTTGCTGGCAGCGTAAACTTTTTGGGCTTCTCGCAGTCAGAGTTCACAATAAAACGCCGTCAGACCCGATCGCAAAGGTTTCCAACTTACGTCAGGTCTATTATCATCGGCATATTACATATGAGCCGCGTACTGCTCGGGCCCGAAAAGGAATCAAATCACTATGCGCTGTAAAACGCTGACTGCCGCCGCAGCGGTTCTTCTGATGATGACTGCAGGCTGTTCCACTCTGGAGCGAGTGGTTTACCGTCCTGATATTAGTCAGGGGAACTACCTGGTACCAAACGATGTTGCCAAAATCCGTACTGGCATGACGCAACAACAGGTGGCTTATACCTTAGGTACGCCGATGATGACCGACCCATTCGGCACCAATACCTGGTTCTATGTTTTCCGCCAGCAACCTGGACATGAAAAAGTCACTCAGCAAACGCTGACGCTGACCTTCAACAGCAGCGGTGTGCTAACCAATATCGACAATAAACCGGCGCTGACCAAAAACTAAGCCGCAGGTTTCAAAAAAAGCGCTCAATGAGCGCTTTTTTTATTTCTCGACCACAAAGCAGAACGAACTTATCCCTTACTCTGGACTGACTTCTCCGCACGCTGGCGACGTAGCTCTTTCGGGTCGGCGATTAATGGGCGATAAATCTCAACCCGATCGCCATCGTGATCTTCATCCTGTAGCTTTTCCGGGCGGCTATAAATACCCACTTTGTTTTTGCTCAGGTCGATGTCATCACGCAGCGCCAGCAGACCGCTGGCCTGAATGGCCTGTTCAACCGTCGCCCCTTCTTCCAGCGTCACCCGCTGCAGATATTGTTTCTGCGGCAACGCATAGGCCACTTCAACAACGATTTTACCCGACACGATATACCTCTCTGGCGCGCATCGTAAACGCCTGCACCATATTCAGCGCCAGCTCTTTAAAGACGCGACCAAACGCCAGCTCAATCAGCTTATTGGTAAACTCAAAGTCGAGATGAAACTCAATTTTGCAGGCGTCATGGCTCAATGGCGTAAACTTCCAGCCACCAATCAGTTTCTTGAATGGCCCATCGACCAGATGCATCAGGATGCTCTGGTTGCTGGTTAAGATATTACGCGTGGTAAAGGTCTTACTGATGCCTGCTTTTGAAACATCCACCGCCGCAGTCATTTGCGTCGGCCCTGACTCCAGAACTCGGCTGCCTGTACAACCAGGAAGAAAATCCGGGTAGGCATTTACATCATTCACCAGTTGATACATCTGCTCTGCGCTATAAGGAACCAGTGCAGTACGGCTAATCTGAGGCATAGCAATTTCCATGATCAAACACGGCGTAAATAGTATCATTTATCTACTGTTAAAAAAAACGGACACCGTTGATATCATGCTAAGATAACGCATTGCGCCTCGCGGGAGCTTGAGGCTATGTTTGATTAGCGATGACTTCAGGACATTATGACGAAGAAAAAAGCACACAAACCTGGATCGGCCACCATTGCGCTGAATAAACGCGCCCGCCACGAATACTTTATTGAAGAAGAGTTGGAAGCGGGTCTTGCCCTTCAGGGTTGGGAAGTAAAATCTCTGCGTGCAGGCAAAGCCAACATTGGCGATAGCTACGTTATCTTAAAAGATGGCGAGGCTTACCTGTTTGGCGCTAACTTTACCCCAATGGCCGTAGCCTCTACCCACTACGTGTGCGACCCAACGCGCACCCGTAAACTGCTGCTCAACCAGCGCGAGCTGGACAACCTGTATGGCCGCATCAACCGTGAAGGCTATACCGTGGTTGCGCTGTCTCTGTACTGGAAGAACGCCTGGTGTAAAGTCAAAATCGGCGTGGCGAAAGGTAAGAAACAGCACGACAAGCGCTCTGATCTTAAAGATCGTGAATGGCAGTTGGATAAAGCCCGCATTATGAAACACGCAGGGCGATAATCAGACAGCACTTGCCTGCAACCTGCGGGCAAGCGCCGTTATTTTTACCGTTCGCGTAAGGCTTCGTTGATTTTGTTCAGCGGCTTAATCAGATAATCGAGCACTGATTTCTGCCCCGTTTTAATCTCCACGTTCGCCACCATCCCCGGCATAATCGCAAAACGTTTCCCCTGCTTGTTG
>JBOFJM010000672.1:0-2572 GCA_051656825.1 Kluyvera sp. | reverse complement strand
CGCTGATGGCACGCTGATTGAGCACTTGGGCCGCCGCTGTCAGGGCTGGCTGGAGGATGACGACGGCCATCGCGAACAGTGTGATTACCGTTTCCGCTTTAAAAACTGCCCCCAGTGCAACGCCGAAAACGACATCGCCGCCCGCCGCTGCCGTGAGTGCGACACCGTATTAGTTGACCCGGACGATATGCTGAAAGCGGCGCTGAAATTAAAAGATGCGCTGGTGCTGCGTTGCAGCGGCATGACGTTACAAGAGGGAATGGATGAGAAAGGCGGCTGGCTGAAAATCACCTATTTCGATGAAGACGGGGCGGACGTTAGTGAGCGCTTCCGTCTGCACACGCCCGCACAGAAAACCGCTTTTGAGCAGTTGTTTATCCGCCCGCATACCCGCACGCCCGGCGTACCGTTACGCTGGATAACTCCCCGCGATATCATCGCCCAACAGGCACTGCTGCGCGCGCCGGATTTTGTCGTCGCGCGCCAAAAAGGGCCGTACTGGCAGGTGCGTGAAAAAGTGTTCGATTATCAGGGGCGTTTTCGCCGGGCAAACGAGCTACGCTAATCACGGTTTATTCAGGCGAGTGTTTTACCCACAGTAGTTTATCCACCGCAAAGCCCAGCCCGCGCGCTATTGAGAGATATTGCTGCTGAACGCGCGCGGGAATATTCGGCGTTCGCGACAGTATCCACAAATAGTCGCGATTAGGCCCACTCACCAGCGCGTACTGGTAGTCATCATCCAGCGCAATCACATTGTAGCCGCCGTAAAACGGGCCAAAGAAGGAGACTTTCAGCGCGGCCGTTGTTGGCGCGCCGGTGAAATAGGCCTTCCCTTCGCTCTCTTTCCACTCGCCTTTTTGCGCGTCATAGCCCCGATTAAGCACAGAAATACCGCCGTCCCGACGCTGACCATAGGTTGCCGTTACCCGTTCCAGCCCGCGTTCAAAACGGTTATCCAGGCGGGCAATCTCATACCATTTTCCCAGATAACGGCTGGCATCAAACGATGAAATAGGCGTCACGCCTTTTGGCGGCGTCGGCGAACGGCAAGCCACCAACGCCAGAGTCAGTGCAGCACCCGCCACGATAGGCCATAACTTCATGCAATTTCTCCTTAAATAATGGCAATCGTTTTAAGTGTAGAGGATAAAAAAACCCACACAGCCAGAATCGGAAGAACCTATGCTTGAAGTATAACGACCACAAAACAGGCTCAGGAGGCTCACAATGAACGGCAAACCGATACTGGGGATTAGCGGATGTCTGACCGGTGCTGCCGTACGATTTGACGGTGGGCACAAGCGGATGGGCTTTATCATGGATGAGTTGGCACAATGGGTTAATTTCAAACCGATTTGCCCGGAGATGGCTATCGGCCAGCCCGTACCGCGCCCGGCGCTGCGGCTGGTTGAAACCACCGACGGCAACACGCGGATGCGTTTTAGCCAGCCGCCGAATAATGATGTGAGCGAAAAAATGCAGCATTTCAGCGACAGCTACCTACCCAGTATCGCTGATTTTACCGGCTTTATTGTCTGCGCCAAATCGCCAAGCTGCGGTATGGAGCGCGTGAGGTTATACGATGAGCGTGGCAATCGAGGGCGCAAAGCGGGCGTCGGATTATTTACCGCCGCACTGTTAGAACGTTATCCCTGGCTGCCGGTAGAAGAAGACGGACGGCTGCATGACCCCATTCTGCGTGAGAATTTTGTGGCGCGCGTCTTTGCGCTACACGAGCTGAATCTGCTGCGCGAAAATGGCCTTAGCCGCCGCGCGCTGCTGGCATTCCACAGCCGTTATAAATTGCACTTGCTGGCGCACAGCCAGCCAGGATACCGCGAGATTGGCCCGTTTATCGCTCGCCTGCACGAGTGGCAATCCCTTGACGACTTTTTTGTCGCCTACCGACAAAAGCTGATGGCCATTTTGCAACAGCCCGCATCGCGGAAAAACCACACCAACGTGCTGATGCATATTCAGGGGTACTTCCGTAATCAGCTTAACATGCGCCAACGAGCGGAGCTGCGGGATGTTATCGACAACTATCACGCCGGGCATCTGCCCATTCTCGCGCCGCTGACGTTACTCAAACATTATTTAGACGAACACCCGGATGATTATCTGCTGACGCAAACCTATTTTGACCCTTATCCGGACAGCCTGCGCCTGCGCTTAACCGCGAATTGAACTTGAGGTTTTCATTGCCTGACAGGGAATTGGAGGCTATAATGCCGCCCGCTTTCACATCCGTGAAGCAGATCATTTGCCTGCTGCTGGGTCGCCTGTAGCAGGATTTATTAAGAGAGCTATCAATGTTTACTATCGAAGCAGAAGTACGTAAAGAGCAGGGTAAGGGTGCGAGCCGCCGCCTGCGCGCAGCTAACAAGTTCCCGGCTATCATTTATGGTGGCGAAGCAGCTCCGGTTGCTATCGAACTGAATCACGACAAGCTGTGGAACATGCAGGACAAAGCTGAGTTTTACAGCGAAGTTCTGACCATCGTTGTTGATGGTAAAGAAGAAAAAGTTAAAGCACAGGCTGTTCAGCGTCACCCGTTCAAGCCAAAACT
>JBOFJM010000671.1:0-3474 GCA_051656825.1 Kluyvera sp. | reverse complement strand
TGAACCGCCTGCCGGTGACTGAGCCACAAATCAGCCCAGTTGCCGCGAGCATCGACAACGTGATGCCAATCAAGGTGAGCGCACCGGATGCGTGCCCACGCTATTTGGGTCGCGTCATCAAAGGTATTGATGCGAACGCCACCAGCCCGCTGTGGATGCAGGAAAAACTGCGTCGTTGCGGCATTCGCTCTATCGATCCCGTAGTGGATGTGACTAATTACATCCTGCTGGAAATGGGCCAACCAATGCACGCGTTTGACCACGCGAAGATTGATGGCGGCATCGTGGTGCGTATGGCAGAAGAGGGCGAGAAGCTGACTCTGCTGGACGGCAACGAAGTGACCCTGCGTGCCGACACTCTGGTGGTGGCTGATCATAGCCGTCCACTGGCGATGGCTGGTATTTTCGGTGGTGAATACTCTGGCGTAACGGCAGAAACCAAAGACGTTCTGCTGGAATGTGCTTTCTTCAGCCCACTGAGCATCACAGGCCGAGCTCGTGCTTACGGTCTGCATACTGACTCTTCCCACCGTTTCGAGCGTGGTGTGGATTACGCGGTGCAGAACAAAGCCATGGAGCGTGCAACTGCGCTGCTGCTGGAAATTTGCGGCGGTGAAGCCGGTCCAGTTGTTGATGTGACCTCTGCGGCACATCTGCCACAAGCGGCGACCATTACGCTGCGTCGTAGCAAGTTGGATTCTCTGATTGGTTACCATGTTGAAGATGACGTGGTTACAGATATCCTGACTCGCTTGGGTTGCCAAGTGAGCAAGACTGCAGAAGGCTGGACAGCGGTAGCGCCATCTTGGCGTTTCGATATGGAAATTGAAGAAGATCTGGTCGAAGAAGTGGCCCGTATCTTTGGTTACAACAATATTCCAAATGAAGCTCCACTGGCTGAACTGCGCATGAACGATCACCGCGAAGCGAATCTGCCGCTGAAGCGTGTGAAAGCGGCGTTGGTTGATAAAGGCTACCAAGAAGCGATCACCTACAGCTTCGTTGATCCTAAGGTGCAAGCACTGCTGCATCCGGGTGAAGAGGCGATGATCCTGCCAAACCCAATTTCGGTAGACATGTCTGCAATGCGTCTGTCCCTGTGGTCTGGTCTGATTGGTGCTGCGGTTTACAACCAAAACCGTCAGCAACCACGTGTGCGCATTTTTGAAAGCGGTCTGCGCTTTGTGCCAGATGCGGCGGCTGAAAACGGTGTGCGTCAGGAAGTGATGCTGGCCGGTTTGTTGACCGGTAACCGCAGCAACGAGCATTGGGGTCAGGAAAGCAAGACCGTTGATTTCTTTGACATGAAAGGCGATCTGGAAGCTGTTCTGGAGCTGACCGGCCGTCTGGATGATGTGAAGTTTGAAGCTTGCTCAAACCCAGCTCTGCACCCAGGCCAAAGCGCTGCGCTGGTACTGGATGGTGAGCAAATCGGTTTTATCGGTGCACTGCATCCGGAGCTGGAGCGTAAGCTGGACCTGAATGGTCGCACCATGCTGTTTGAAGTGCTGTGGGACAAGATTTCTCAGCGTACCATCACTTCTGCACAGAGTATTTCTCGCTTCCCAGCGAACCGTCGTGATATTGCTATTGTGGTCAATGAGTCAGTTTCTGCACAAAATATTATCGATGAATGTCGGAAAGTTGGCGGAAATCAGTTAGTTGGCGTAAACTTATTTGACGTGTACCGTGGAAAAGGTGTAAATGATGGTTGTAAGAGTTTGGCGATCAGTCTGACTCTGCAAGACACTTCCCGTACACTGGAAGAAGAGGAAATCGCTAACGCTGTGTCTGGCATAGTGGAAGCGTTAAAAGTAAGATTCCAAGCATCCTTGAGGGACTAAATCTATGGCGCTCACCAAAGCCGAAATGGCAGAAAATCTGTTTGAAAGCCTCGGGCTCAGTAAACGGGATGCCAAGGATCTGGTTGAAGCTTTTTTCGAGGAAATCAGAAAGGCTTTGGAGAATGGCGAACAGATTAAGCTATCTGGTTTCGGAAACTTCGAGCTTCGTGATAAAAACCAGCGACCTGGGCGCAATCCCAAGACTGGAGAGGATATTCCGATTACTGCCCGTCGGGTAGTGACATTCAAGCCTGGGCAAAAGCTTAAAGCCCGTGTGGAAAATGCCACAATAAAGGAATAACGCCTCCTATCACACAAAAGGCTGCCTGACGGCAGCCTTTTTCATATCTGGTGTTTTTACCTCGAGCTTTACCTTGAGCATTGTTATATCGCGTAATAAGTGTGCTGCTGAAAAGAGCTTTTCGGTTACAAAGCAAAAATATGTTAGTTCACCGCGAGGATTTATCATCACTTGCCTGAATTTGCGGTATTTTTAAGTAAGATACGCAGTGTCAGTACACGGCATAAAACAAAACAGAGAAATACGAAGGATAGCGCTATGCGACAGGCGGCTTTGCTGAATGGCGACTTTTTAGCTCTGACTCTGGCTCATGAGTGGCACCTGCCTGCCGGTGAATTTGAGCTGGAAAATGGCACACTGGTTTCCGTGTGGGATACCGGTGTGATTGTCTTTACTCCGGCGTATCCCGGTACGCGCGATATTATTTTGTCCTGCGGCATTCACGGTAATGAAACCGCGCCTGTGGAACTACTGGCGCAGATGGTGCAGGGGCTGTTACTGGAGGAGTGGGCAGTACAGCAGCGCGTGATGTTTATCTTTGGTAACCCTGCGGCGATGAATGCCAATGTACGCGAAATCCGTGACAACCTTAACCGGTTGTTCAGCGGCGCGCATTTGGGCGGGCGTTCGCGCGAACGTGATCGGGCGGCGAAGTTGGAAGCCTATGTCGATCGCTTCTTTCGTGAAGGGGGCTATCGTGAGAGTGGTGATGCCACTGACGGGTCAGAGGCGGTAGCTCGCGAACGTTGCCATTATGATTTACATACCGCGCTACGTGCGTCGCGCCATGAACGCTTTGCGATCTATCCATTTCGTCATGGCGAACCGTATAGCCAAGCACAACTGGGTTTCCTTGCGGCGAGTGATATTCGCACTGTGCTGTTGATGCATTGCCCGACCACGACATTTAGTTATTTCACCGCGCGTGAGTTTGATGCGCATGCGTTTACTATCGAGCTTGGCCGTGCCTGTCCATTTGGGCAGAATGATTTAACGCCGCTGCGCCCGTTACAACAGGCATTGATGGCATTACTGTCAGATCGTCAATACGTAGGGCCGCGTTGGCAATCACTTGAGCAGGCTAACGCGGCGAGTACTGAATACCACCTGTATCAGGTGCGACGTGAAATCCGTCGGCAGAGTGATGATTTTCGCTTTCTTTTCTTAGATGACTTACCGAATTTTTCGGCGTTTCGTTGTGGCGATGTGATTGCGCAGGATGGGAAAACTACCTACTGCATTGAGCAGGAAGGGGAAACTGTGGTGTTCCCAAACCTGAATGTGGCTATTGGCCAGCGCGCTTGTCTGACGGTTGTTCCTGTTTCTTCT
>JBOFJM010000670.1:0-3416 GCA_051656825.1 Kluyvera sp. | reverse complement strand
TGAATATCGCCTTGTCTTCATCGCTTAACGTGTCGTACTCATGCTCAAAGAACGGCATGATGGAAATATCGAGTTCACGCATACCGCGGCGGCATGCCCAGTGGATACGAGATTTATTATTGATGTCCATAATTTCCTTCCAGCATTACGTTGTGGTTAGTTTAACGTGTTTTTTGCAGTTACTTTACTGGAATCTCACGTTTCGTGCGCCATATTCAGAAATAAACCATGGAAAATGAAAGGGATTCAATTTTTTTCGTACCGCCTCGCAGAACGCGCGAACGGCACAAAACGGCCATCGAAACCGCTTGCAATGGCGGGCATCTCTTTTACCATGAGTAACAAATTGCGTTATTCAATTCAGGACACCAATATGGCTTTTACTCCTTTTCCTCCACGCCAGCCTAGTGCTTCCGCACGTTTACCGCTGACGTTAATGACACTTGATGATTGGGCGCTGGCGACCATTTCTGGTGCCGATAGCGAAAAGTACCTGCAAGGCCAGGTCACTGCCGACGTGGCGCAGTTGGACGAACACCAGCATCTGTTAGTCGCCCATTGTGATGCCAAAGGCAAAATGTGGAGCAACCTGCGCTTGTTCCATCGCCAGGATGGGTTTGCCTGGATTGAACGCCGCAGCGTGCGTGAAGCACAGCTTACGCAGCTCAAAAAATACGCGGTCTTTTCGAAAGTGACTATCGCCGCCAACGACGATTTAGTGCTGCTGGGCGTTGCCGGTTTTCAGGCGCGTGCCGCGCTGGCAAACCTGTTTGCCGAGCTGCCAAGCGCAGACCAACCGTGTGTACAAGACGGCGAAACCTCTCTGCTGTGGTTTGCTTATCCAGATGAACGTTTCCTGTTAGTGACGGATATCGCAACCGCAGAACGCATCACCGATGCCCTGCGCGGTGAAGCGCAGCTCAACAACAGCCAACAATGGCTGGCGCTGGATATTGAAGCAGGCCTGCCGGTAATTGACGAGGTGAACAGCGCGCAGTTTATTCCACAGGCCACCAATCTACAGGCGCTGGGCGGTATCAGTTTCAAAAAAGGCTGCTACACCGGACAGGAAATGGTGGCTCGCGCTAAATTCCGTGGTGCAAACAAACGCGCGCTGTGGACGTTAGTCGGTAACGCCAGCCGTGTGCCAGATGCCGGGGAAGACCTCGAACTGCAAATGGGTGACAACTGGCGTCGTACCGGCACGGTATTAGCGGCGGTGCAATTGGACGATGGGCAGCTGTTGGTGCAGGTGGTAATGAACAACGATATGGAAGCCGACAGCGTGTTCCGTGTGCGCGACGATGCCAACACTCTGCGCATCAAACCATTGCCATATTCGCTGGAAGAATAATCGATCGCTGCCGGATGGCGGTCTGCGCCATCCGGTAAAAAAACTTACGCCTGGCCGATGTACAGATAAATCGCCAGGAAGTGACAGGCGCTACCGCCCAGTACGAATGCATGCCAGATAGCATGGTTATACGGAATGCGCTTACAGACGTAGAAAATGACCCCCAGCGAATAGACCACACCGCCTACCGCCAGTAGCGTAACACCGCCAATCGCCAGCTTCACCGCCAATTGATAGACCACAATCAGCGACAGCCACCCCATCGTTAAATAGGTCACCAACGACAGCACTTTAAAACGGTGCGCGATAGTCAGCTTGAACAAAATCCCCAGCAACGCCAGGCTCCAGATAACAATCATCAGCCCGCGCGCAAGCGGAGAATCCAGCCCCACCAGCAAGAACGGCGTGTAGGTTCCGGCAATCAATAGATAAATTGCACAGTGGTCGAATTTTTTCAGCCACACCTTGGCGCGCTGAGAAGGGATCGCGTGGTACAACGTTGAGGCTAAAAACAGCAGAATCATACTGCCGCCATACAGGCTGTAGCTGGTGATAGCCGTCGCACTGGCATTGGTATCCACTGCCTGAACCAGCAGCATGACCAACCCGACGATGCCTAACACAAAGCCGACACCATGACTGATGCTATTGGCAATTTCCTCTGCCAGAGAGTATCCCTGCTGAATAAGTGGTTTTCTATCCATTACGCGCTCCGGGCGAACGACAAAATCATGCGAACGCCCTAGCGTAACTGAGAATGATTCCAGTGAACACCTGTTAGCTAAAATAAAAAGATGATTTTTTATAAATTCATAAAAATCATCAATTTAACAAAAATATTCACCTAACAGGTGTACCTGTTTTTATTTAACGCATTTAAATTCAATGACATAAAAGGTGTTTTCACCAGGATAGATATCGCTAATCACCTGTTTTAGCTCAGGTAGCGTCATATTTTCCTGCTTCGCATGTTGCTCAGTGAGCGTATCCAGCGTCACGGTCGAAGTCGCCTGTACGACAATCGTGCAAAAATAGCCATCGTCTTCATAGCGCCCTACCCGCAGAACATCCCCAACCTTAAAGTGCGACTCCGCCGCATCACGCAGGGTAATCGTTTTGCGCCCCGCGAGGATGTCGTCCTGGAAACGCTGAAAAAAAGTGATGTCATTAGGTTGCATGATATTATTCCCTTTAGGTCATTAAATTTTACGAGTATCCGCCACCGTGAGCCTTTTCTCCCACGCCGTTATTGCCAGCCTCAATAATCTTGAGATGATGGTCTATCACTACGTCATCAAAAACCGTGACACCGTGATGTACATGACCATTCGTGAACTGGCCGATGCAGCGGGCGTCTCCACCACGACGGTGATGCGTTTTTGCCGCAAACTGAACTGCGAAGGCTACTCGGAGTTTCGGGTGCGCTTCAAATTATATTTAGAGCAGGATGAGCCGCAACAAGCGAATTTTGGCGCAAGCGAAATTATCAGCTTCTTCAAAGGCGTCAACAATGACGAGTTTGATAAACTACTGGATGCCGCCGTCGATATTATTCTGTCCTCAGAGCGTATTATTTTTGTCGGAGCGGGCACATCAGGTTCACTGGCAAAATATGGCGCACGCTTTTTCTCTAATATTGGTAAATTCAGTAACCATATTGATGACCCTTATTTCCCAGTGACTAACGACATGGCCAAAAACGCGTTAGCCATCGTGCTTTCGGTCTCTGGCGAAACGGAAGAGATCCTGCGCTTTGCCAGCCAATTCAGCCTTCACCACTGCAAAGTGCTGTCGATAACTAGCCATGAGCATTCACGGCTGGCGAAACTTGCCGACTTTAATCTCTCCTGGCATGTGCCACAGACGCGTATTGCAGGCGTTTATGACATTACCACGCAGATCCCTGTTATCTATATTCTGGAATCATTAGGCCGCAAACTGGCGAAGAAATTAGCATGAAAATACAGGGTGTTTTTTCGATGTAACATATACCCTGAGAGGGAATTTGTTATATCGTGACATTTATTATTGCTTTGTTAGACTCGGATTTATTAAACCAATC
>JBOFJM010000669.1:0-1811 GCA_051656825.1 Kluyvera sp. | reverse complement strand
TAACGCCTTTGGCGCGGGCGGTACGCATGTAGTCTTCGTTGAGCACATCGACAAATGAGGCGCGGGTAAAACGCGCCATCACCGAAGCCACAGCCGCGCCCAGGGTTAACGACGGCAAAATGTAGTGCTGCCAGCTATCGGCCCCGACGGTCGGCAACCAGCCCAGCTCGACGGAGAAAATCTGCATCAGCAGCATCCCCAGGGCGAACGCGGGGAAAGAGATGCCGGTCACCGCCAGCGCCATGCCGACGCGATCCGGCCAGCGGTTACGCCATACGGCGGCGGCAATACCGGCCGCCATGCCGAACACCACCGCCCATCCCATACTGGTCAGCGTTAGCCATAGCGTCGGCAGGAAGCGGCTGGCAATCTCCGTTGACACAGGGCGGCGCGACACCATCGACGTGCCAAAATCGCCCTGCACCGCATGGCTGATATAGTGCCAAAACTGTACGTACAGCGGCTGATCCAGCTCCAACTGTTGGCGCACCATCGCGATAACTTCAGCGTCCGCTTCCGGCCCGGCAATCAGTCGCGCCGGATCGCCAGGCAGCATATGGACAAACAGAAACACCAGCACCGCCACAATAAACAGCGTGGGGATCAGGCCGAACAGGCGTTTAATGACATAGTTGAGCATGACTCTCCTTGCCGTTGGCTCCCTGCTCCATCATGAAGCAGGGAAACATCGCTTACTGCAAATCCGCATCGTCAAAGCTAAAGCCCGTGTCCGGCATAATATAGAAACCAGACAATGACTTACTGTGCGCCGACACCAGTTTCTCCACCACCAGAGGTATCCACGGAGACTCTTTCCAGATAATGTCCTGCGCCTCTTTGTACAGCCGCGCTTTTTCGGCGTTATCGGTCGTTTGTAGCGCGGTCGTCAGGTCTTTGTCCACCTGCGGGTTGCTGTAAAACGCGGTGTTAAACTGCGTTGGCGGCCAGTTAGAAGAGGCAAACAGGGGCGACAGCGCCCAGTCAGCCTCACCGGTCGAGGCCGACCAACCGGTGTAGAACATTCTTACGCCACTCTCTTTTTGCCCTTTGCCTTCAACCTCAGCCGCGCGCTGCCCGGCGTCCATCGCCGTGACCTGCACTTTAATGCCAATTTGCGCCAACTGTTGCTGAGTAAACTGCAACACTTTCTGCGCGGTACTGTGGTTGTGCGATGACCACAGAGTGGTGCTAAAGCCGTTCGGGTAGCCAGCCTCTTTTAGCAATTCACGCGCTTTTGCCGGGTCATACGGCCACGGCGTGTACTGCTGTGAGTAAGCAATAGAGGGCGGCACAACGCCAGTTGCTGGGGTCGCATAACCGGCAAATGCCACTTTCACCAGCGCCTGGCGGTTAATAGCGTAGTTAATGGCTTCGCGTATTTTCGGATTATCGAACGGTTTTTGCGTCACGTTCATGCTGATATAGCGCTGCATGATTGACGGGCTAGCCACCAGGTCAAGCTGGCTATTTTTCGCCAGCCGTGCCGCCTGCTCGTAAGGGATGGGGAACGCAAACTGCGCTTCACCGGTTTGTAACATCGCCGCGCGGGTGTTGTTATCCACCACCGGACGCCAGGTGATAGTGTCCAGTTTCGGCAACCCAGCCTGCCAGTAACCAGCAAACTTGCTCACTTTCACAAAGTCAGTTTGGTTCCAGGTTGTCAGTTGATACGGCCCCGTCCCCACCGGATGGAAGCCAATTTCATTGCCGTATTTTTTCAGCGCCGCAGGGGAAATCATCGCCGTCGCGGGATGGGCAAGAATATTGATAAACGCCGAGAATGGCTGTTTGAGGGTGATTTTTACCGTGCT
>JBOFJM010000668.1:0-2538 GCA_051656825.1 Kluyvera sp. | reverse complement strand
CGGCAGTTAGCGGTAGTTAACGATGATTTGAATGCTTTCAACCTTAAGAGCAGTGATTAATCTTCCGCCGCCGGGAACTTCCCAGATATAACGGAAAGGTTCAGCCGCAGAGACCTGGCTAAATGCTGACGTCTGGCCGCTCGCCCCTTCCAGCTCACTACAACGAGAAAGTGAGCACAACCGGACGCGTAATCCGGCGGGAATCGGCCCGTTCAATTCATAACGCCAGCCAATGTTCGTGATACTTCCTTGCACAGGCTGGCGAGGCGTAAGCGGCGCAGAAGACGCCGCTATACCACGATAGTTCAGGGTGATTCCGGTATGGCTAGCCTGCCAGGAACCTTCCCCAGCGGCCTGCGTCAGCAACGGCAGGCCAAGCAGCAGTAACAGCAGTTGGCGCATTATTTCCCTCCGATGGTGGCGGTCATCCGAATGTTACGGTTGTCCGACAGTTCCAGATTCGACAACACCACCAACTGTGGCAAGCTGCGACGCAGGAAGCGAGATAACAGTGGGCGTAGCGCATGGTTAACCAACAGCACCGGCGGCGCACCCAGCATTTCCTGGCGCGCTAACGCCTCTTGCGATTGCGCCAGCAAACGGTCTGCCAGCCCTGGCTCCAGCCCGCCACCGCCCTGCAACGCTTGCAGCAGCAGGCGCTCAAGCGGTGTATCCAGGCCAATCACCTGTACTTCGTCATTGCCAGGGAACCAGCGCTGTGTAATCGCACGGCCCAACGCCACGCGCACCACCGAGGTCAGCTCGCCAGGGTCCGTCTGAATAGGCGCATGTTCCGCCAGCGTTTCCAGAATGGTGCGCATATCGCGGATCGGCACTTTCTCGTCCAATAGGTTTTGCAGCACTTTGTGCAGCGTCGTCAGTGTTATCACGCCCGGCACTAAGTCTTCGGTCAGCTTCGGCATTTCCTGGGTCACACGCTCCAGCAGTTGCTGCGCTTCCTGGCGGCCGAACAGCTCCGACGAATGCTGGCTAATCAAGTGGTTGAGATGCGTTGCCACAACAGTACTGGCTTCCACCACGGTGAAGCCCTGAATCTGCGCCTGCTCTTTCAGAGCGCTTTCAATCCAAACCGCCGCCAGACCAAACGCCGGGTCGGTAGTCACTTCGCCAGGAAGCGTGCCCGCTGCCGTGCCGGGGTTAATCGCCAGCCAGCGCCCCGGATAGGCTTCACCGCTGCCAATTTCTACCCCTTTCAATAAGATGCGATAGCGTGCGGGGGGCATATCCATATTGTCGCGAATATGCACAACCGGCGGTAAGAAACCCATCTCCTGCGCGAATTTTTTACGAATACTGCGAATACGCCCCAGCAGTTCACCATCTTGCTGGAAATCGACCATCGGAATCAGCCGGTAGCCCACTTCCATGCCCAGCGTATCTTCCAGTTGTACATCGCTCCACGTGGCTTCAACCGCCTGAGTGTTGCTTTCCGGCGCGGCGACTTCTACCGGTTTTTCCGGCGCTTGCATTTCACGACCACGGATCCACCAGGCCAGCGCCAGCAGCGCGGCGGTAAACAGCAAGAACACCAGGTTTGGCATTCCCGGAACCAGCCCCAACAGGCCCAGAACCCCCGCACTCAGCAGCATGACGCGCGGGTTGCTGAACAACTGGCCCACCATCTGCTCGCCCACGTCCTGTTCGGTGCTCACGCGGGTGACGATAACGCCCGCCGCCGTTGAGATAACCAGCGCTGGGATCTGTGCCACCAGGCCGTCACCGATGGTCAGCAACGTGTACGATTCCGCCGCTTTACCTAAGTCCAGACCGTGTTGCAGTACGCCGACCAACAAGCCGCCAATCACGTTGATAACCATGATCAAAATACCGGCGATAGCGTCACCGCGCACAAACTTACTCGCACCGTCCATCGAGCCGTAGAAGTCGGCTTCCTGAGTCACTTCAGAGCGGCGTTTTTTCGCTTCATCTTCGCCGATGATCCCGGCGTTCAGGTCAGCGTCAATCGCCATCTGTTTACCCGGCATCCCGTCGAGTACGAAACGCGCGCCCACTTCGGCAATACGCCCCGCACCTTTGGTGATAACCATAAAGTTGATGATAACGAGGATGACGAACACCACGATACCGATAGCAAAGTTACCGCCCACCAGGAAGTGACCGAAGGCTTCAACCACCTTCCCTGCCGCCGCCGCACCGGTATGCCCTTCCATCAGGATGATACGGGTCGAGGCCACGTTCAGTGCCAGACGCAACAGCGTGGTAAACAGCAAAATCGTCGGGAAGGCGGCAAATTCGAGCGTGCGCTGGGTGAACATCGCCACCAGCAGCACCATAATTGACAGCGCAATGTTAAAGGTAAACAGCAGGTCGAGTACGAACGCTGGCAGCGGCAGCACCATCATCGACAGAATCAGCACCGGCCCGGCGAGCACCTGCCATTGGGTTGATTTTAGGTTGCTGGGGAGACGCAACATTGCGACAAGATTAGCCATCAGAGTCCTTCTCGTTCAAAAAATCCAGTGCCTCAGGCACGGGTAAGTTATCCGGTTTTTTCGG